>JAFIHR010000080.1 GCA_017849325.1 Xanthobacter autotrophicus
ACCCTGGAGAAAACCAACCGCGACCTCATCGACACGGTGAGCGGGGTGCTCCAGGTGCAGCAGGAAGGCCGGCAGAAGCGCGCCGAGGCCGAGGCCCGCATGGCGGAGCTGACGCAGGAGCTGAAAGGCGTCCTGTCGGGCACGGCGGCGTGAGCCCCATGGACGCACGCGAGGGCCGGGCGCTGCGGGGCGATGACGGCCGCAGCGCCCCGCAGCGCGGCCGGCGCTCCACGGCCGGCGGAGGGGGCGCATGGCGGGGCCTGCGGGCGATGGCGGCGCTTGCGCTGCTGCTCGTCCTGCCGCTCGCCCTTGCCGGGTGCGGCGAGCAAGGGCCGGCCGTCGCCATCGTCGCCGGCTCGGAGAACAAGCCGCTGGAGCCGCTGGTGCAGGAATTCTGCGCCAAGCGCCGCGCCACCTGCACCGTGTCCTACCTCGGCTCCCTCGACATGGGCTTCGCGCTGAAATCGCAGACCCAGCCGCTCCAGGCGGATGCGGTGTGGCCGGCCGCCTCCATCTGGATCGACCTGTTCGACGAGGGCCGCAAGGTCAAGCACCTGAAATCCATCTCGCAGAACCCGGTGGTGCTGGGGGTGCGCAAATCCAAGGCCGAGGCGCTCGGCTGGACCCGCGGCGATGTCACCACCGCCGACATCATCGCCGCCGTGGAGCGGGGCGAGCTGAAGTTCCTCATGTCCTCGGCCACCCAGTCCAATTCGGGGGCGAGCGCCTATCTCGCCATGCTCACGACGGCGGCGGGCAAGGGCGACGTCCTCACCGCGCAGGATCTCGGCGATCCCGCCATCCAGGAGAAGGCGCGGGCGCTGCTCGCGGGGGTGGAACGCACCTCCGGCTCCAGCGGCTGGCTCGGCGAGCTGTTCCTCGACCAGGATGCCAAGGGCACCCATTACGCCGCCATGTGGAATTACGAGGCGGTGCTGATGGAGACCAACCAGGCGCTCGTCGCCCGCGGGAGCGAGCCGTTATGGCTGGTCTATCCCAAGGATGGCGTCGCGGTGTCCGACAGCCCGCTCGGCTATCTCGACCGCGGGCGGGGCGCCGCGGTGGAGGGCTTCGTCGAGGATCTGCAAAGCTTCCTGCTCTCGCCGGAGATCCAGGCGCGCATCGCCGCCACCGGCCGGCGCATTCCCCTCGCCGGGGCCGCCGCCATCAAGCCGGTGCCGGCCTGGAACTTCGATCCCGGACGGCCGGTCACCGCCATCCGCCTGCCCGAGCCCAAGGTGATCTGGGCCGCGCTGACCCTCTATCAGGAGGCGCTGCGGCGGCCCTCGCTCTCCGGCCTCTGCCTCGACGTCTCGGGCTCCATGGAGGGGGCGGGCATGGACCAGCTGCATCAGGCCATGGGCTTTCTGTTCTCGCCCGATGCCACGCGCGATCTGCTGGTGCAATGGTCGCCGCAGGACCGCATCTATGCCATCCCCTTCACCGCCGTTCCCGGCACCCTGGAGCAGGGCTCCGGCGCGCCGGCCGATCAGGCGCGGCTCAGGACCTGGGGCGAGGCGCTCGCCGCCGGCGGCGGCACCGACATGTATGCCTGCGCTCGCGCCGCGCTCCGGGCCATGGGGCCGGATCTTGCCGGCGGGCGCTACCTGCCGGCCATCGTCATCCTCACCGACGGGCGCAGCACCGACGGGCTCGACGCCTTCCTCGGCGACTGGCGGCGCGACGGGCGCAAGGTGCCGGTGTTCGGCATCACCTTCGGCGACGCGGACCGCACCCAGCTCGACCAGCTCACCGCCGAGACCGGCGGCCGGGTGTTCGACGGGCGCAAGGATCTGGTGGACGCCTTCCGTGCGGTGCGGGGATATAACTGACCCATGGATCTGAGCGGCGCCAACGGCTGGAACCATATCGTGGCGGGCATCGCGGCGGCCGTCGCCGTGCCGGTGGGCGTGTTCGGCTTCGCCCTGCCGCTCTGGGCGGTGCTGCCGATCGCCCTCGCCATCTATGGCGGGGTGGCGGTGCTGCTGGCGCCGGCGCGCGCCATCGACCGGGTGAATCCCGACCGGGTGGGCCGTGCCCAGGCCGAGCTGGTGGCCGGCCTCATCGAGGACGGGGAGAGGGAGGTGGCGCGCCTTGACGCCGCGGCGCGCCAGCTGAAGTCACAGACCGCCGCGCCGCAGGTGGCGCACATGGCGGATGTCGCCCAGAGCATCCTCGACTGCCTCGCCGAGGAGCCGGGCAAGCTGCCGGTGATGCGGCGCTTCCTCACCTATTACCTGCCGCGGGCGGCGGAGATGGCGGAGGGCCTCGTGGTGGTGGAAGGCCAGCGCAGTCCCAACCCGGCGCGGCGGGCCCAGATCGAGGACATCCTGGGCAAGCTCGACCACGCCTTCACCTTCTATTCCGACAGCTTCGCCCAGGCCGAGCTGGATGTGCTCGACGTGGAGCTGAAGCTCATCGGCCGGTCGCTGGCCGAAGATATCGGCGCCGAGCCCGTCGCCGCGCCGCGCGAGAAGGGACCCTCCTGAATGGCCATCTCCCGCCGCGCCCTCGGCCTAGGCATCCTCGGGCTCAGCGCCGCCGCCACGGGCGCCCTCATCTATGGCCGCTCCAGCCCGCTGCTGCGCGGCTATCTCGGCGAGGCGGAAAAGCTGTTCGGCTTCATCGGCGGCGAGAAGGAGCGCTTCGTCGAGGACCCCGAGGTGGTCTCGCTCCTGCGCCGCCAGGGCGGCCTCGTGCTCGATGCGCGGCGCGCCGGCAGCATCGAGATGGTGCGCGAGCCGGCGCTGCTGGACCAGCACCCGCAATTCCTCTGGCCGTCGTCTTCGGTGCTGGTGGACCTCGCCCGCGCCAGCGGGGTGAAGATCCAGCGCGACCAGGTGATCCTGAATTCCCCCATCGTGGTCTATTCCTGGGACGGGATCGCCCGCGGGCTCGCCGCCTCGGGCTATGCCACGGCCGATGGCGAGGTGCGCTACCGGCTCGATCTCGCCAAGCTGCTGAACGCCATCCTCGCCGGGCGCACCTGGGCGGATGTGGGGGTCGGCGCGCTCTACGGCTCGCTGCGCCTGCTCTCCACCGATCCCAACCGCTCCAACTCCGGCTTCATGTTCGCCGGCCTCGCCGCCAACCTTTTGGCCGGCGAGGTGGTGACGCCTTCGACCCTGCCCGCGGTGCTGGACAAGGTGGCCGCCATCTTCACCCGCATGGGCTACAAGCCCTCTTCCTCCGGCAAGATGTTCGAGGACTACGTGGCCGGCGGCCCGGGCGCGCAGCCTCTGGTGGTGGGCTACGAGAACCAGCTCATCGAATGGGTGCTGGAGGATGAGGAGCGCTGGCGCCGCCTCAATTCCGATGGCACGGCGAAGCCGGTGATCCTCTATCCCGAGCCCACCGTCTTCTCCGCCCATCCGCTGATCGCCATCGCCCCGGAGGCGGACCGGCTCATCGAGCTGCTGATGGGCCGCGAGGCTCAGCAGATCGCCTGGACGCGCCACGGCTTCCGCGGCCCGCTCGGCACCTCCGGAGAGATCGAGAACCCCCTGGTCCGGGACCGCATCCTGCCGCGGTTGGATCAGGTGGTGCCCATGCCGGATTTCCGCACCATGCTGGCGCTGATCGATCGGCTCGCGGCCTGAGCCTCCGCTTCAGTCCGCCCGGTCCGGCACGTTGGCGGCCAGCTCCTCCAGCCAGAGGCGCCCGTTGCCGTCGGACGGCGCACGCCAGTCGCCACGGGGCGAGAGCGCGCCGCCGGAGGAGATCTTCGGCCCGTTGGGCAGGGTCGAGCGCTTGAACTGGTTGATGAAGAAGCGCCGCAGGAACACGCCCATCCAGTGCTTGATCTCCGCGAGCGTGTAGGCCCGGCGCTCCGCTTCGGGCAGATCGGCGGGCCAGGTGCCGCCCGCCGCGTCGCGCCAGGCGTGGTGCGCGAGATAGGCGATCTTGGAAGGGCGCATGCCGTAGCGGGTGAGGTGGAAGAGGGTGAAATCCTGCAGCGGATAGGGCCCGACGATGGCCTGGGTCGACTGGATCTGCGCCCCCGGCGCGGTCGGCACCAGCTCGGGCGAGATTTCCGTGGCGAGGATGGCGCCGAGCACCCGCGCGGTCTGCGCGCTCACGTCGCCGGAATTGGCCACGAAGCGGATGAGGTGCTGGATCAGAGTCTTCGGCACCGAGGCGTTCACGTTGTAGTGGGACATGTGATCGCCCACCCCATAGGTGCACCAGCCGAGCGCCAGCTCGGAGAGGTCGCCGGTGCCGACCACCAAGGCATTGTTCTGGTTGGCGAGGCGGAAGAGATAGTCGGTGCGCAGGCCCGCCTGCACGTTCTCGAAGGTCACGTCATAGGCCGCCTCGCCGCTGGCGAAGGGGTGGTGGAGGTCGGCCAGCATCTGCCGGGCGGCGGGGCGGATGTCGATCTCGGCCGCGGTGACGCCGAGCGCCGTCATCAGCGCCCAGGCATTGGCCTTGGTCTCGTCGGAGGTGGCGAAGCCCGGCAGGGTGTAGGCCAGCACGTTGGCGCGGGGCAGGCCGCGCTGGTCGAGGGCGCGGGCCGCCACGATCAGCGCCTGGGTGGAATCGAGCCCGCCGGAGACGCCGATCACCACATGCTGCATGCCGGTGGCGGAAAGGCGCTGGGCAAGGCCCTGCACCTGGATGTTGTAGGCCTCGTAGCAATTCTCCCGCAGCTTCGCCGGGTCCGCCGGCACGAAGGGAAAGCGCGGCACCTCGCGGCGCAGCGCGATGGCCCTTTCCGGCCGGTCGAGGGGGAAGGTGAGGGTGCGGAAGGCCGGCGCGCCGGCGAGCTCCTCCTTCGCGCAGTCGCCGAAGGTGTTCACCCGCATGCGTTCCTGGCGGAGGAGGCCGAGGTCCACGTCGGCGGTCACCTTGACCGAGTCCGGCGCGAAGCGCTCGGTCTCGGCTTTCAGCGCGCCGTATTCGAAGATGGCGGCATGGCCGTCCCAGGCGAGATCGGTGGTGGATTCCCCCGGCCCCGCCGCCGAATAGGCATAGGCCGCGATGGCCCGCGACGACTGGTCGGCGCACAGCAGGCGCCGGTTCTCCGCCTTGCCGATGGTGATGTTGCTGGCGGAGAGATTGAGCAGCACTTCCGCCCCCGCCAGCGCCGCCCGGGTGGAGGGAGGCAGGGGCACCCACACGTCCTCGCAGATCTCCACGTGGAAGGTGACGGGCACGCCGCCTTCCGCCTTGAACAGGAGATCGACGCCGAACGGCGCCGTGCGTCCGGCGACCGGGATGGTGCCGCCGCGCACGCCGAGGCCGGAGGTGAAGTGCCGGCGCTCGTAGAATTCGCGATAGTTGGGCAGATAGCTCTTGGGCACCACGCCGAGGAGCGTTCCGCGATGGATCACCAGCGCGCAATTGTAGAGCCGCCCCTCGCGGCGCAGCGGCGCGCCCACCACGAGGACCGGATCAAGTGCGCCCGAGGCCTCCAGCAGCCGGGCGACGGCGCCCTCCACCGCATCGAGCAGCACATCCTGGAACAGCAGGTCGTCGATGGCATAGGACGACAGGCCGAGCTCGGGGAACAGCATCAGCGCGGTGCCGTCCGCATGGCCTTCCTGCGCCAGCTCCAGGGTGCGGGCGAGGGCGAAATCGGGGTCG
Organism: Xanthobacter autotrophicus; assembly: GCA_017849325.1. Lineage (GTDB taxonomy): Bacteria > Pseudomonadota > Alphaproteobacteria > Rhizobiales > Xanthobacteraceae > Xanthobacter > Xanthobacter autotrophicus_B. Next base: position 5,587 of record JAFIHR010000080.1, read on the forward strand.
GCCACCCGGGCCTTCGGCACGCAGGCGGCGAGGCGCACGAACTCGTGGCTGTAGAGGCAGGAGAAATCCGTCATCGGGCCGCGTCTCGCCCCCTCCGCTGGCGGTTCGCCACGCCGTCCGAATCGGGCGATCCGGCCGGGCGCGTTCATCCATAGCGCGAAGCGTTCGCCCCGTCCTCATTCCTCGAACAGGGGCGGGGGCGGCGGCTTGTGCGGCTCGAGGCGCTCGATGGAGGGGTTCTCCTCCTGGTCCGCCGGGACCTCGCGTTCCACCTCGACAGGCTCGCCTTCCACCTGGGAGGGCGCCTCGTTGACGTCCTCGCTGTACGAATGGGTGTGGGTGCGCCGGTCCGAGGGCCGCTTGGGTTCGATGCTGCGCGACGCGGGCATGGCACGCTCCTTTCGCCGGCTGGGGCTGTTGCGCACCGATCATAGCCGGTCTTGGCCGCGCGGGCACGGGCGGCGAGAACGGCTGTGGGCCGCGCGGTTTCGCTCTGGCGCGGCTTGCCCGGCTTCGGCTATAGGAGGGGCGGGTCCCCGTAGCTCAGCCGGATAGAGCACAGGTTTCCTAAGAATTGGGCACGCGAGGCGGAAACGCCCCACGTGAATCCGCTCAAAGTCGGGGAAAGCTTCGGCGCGCGCGCCATGCCGATCCCGAGCCAAGCCCCGCGCCGGCTGCGCCATGCGGGGAAGGTGTAGAGACTAGACGGGCGGCGCCTAAGGGCTCCCGAGGCATGGGCCTCGCGAGGCTAGGGCGAAGGGATAGTCCAGACCACGAACGCGGGCCGTGCGGCCCGTGGCGGCGAAAGCCGAAGTGGGATGAAACCTGGTGTCGCGTGTTCGAGTCACGCCGGGGACACCATTTTTCCGGCCATATCCGAAGGCGCCGCGCGGCTCCTGCCGATTGCGCGGCAGCGATGGCTTTCGCCAGAGGCGGCGCGGGGCGGGTCGTTGCGGGAGAGTTGTTTCACGGGCCGGGCGACCCCTTGGGGGAAAGCCACCCGGCCCGCTTCCCCATGCCGGTCAGGGCTTGGCATGGGTTCGTAGCGACCGGCAGCACGACTTCCGGCGAACCGGAAGCGGGGCGTGGTGCATGAGGGGGGAACACGCCCACGTTGCGCAATCGCTGACTGGAAGTATTTAATGACACCTCACGCGCCGTGAAAGAATAGATGACTCCGATTTGGATGGATCTTCCGCGCTTTGCGGTGCCTGTGTTTGCGCTTCGAGCGCGCGGGGGGCTGTGCTCGGTTGCCGAAAGCTTGGGCGCCGGTCACGCCGCAGGCACATTGGCGCCGTGATCAGCATGATAGCGACCGAATTTTAAGCTTTAGGCACGCGCGGACAGGGCCGGTGATCAGAGGTTCACCATGGCCGGCGGCGGGCCGCGGTTCAATCGAGGGTGATGCCGAAGCGTCCCGCCTGGCGGCTCACGAAGGCCTCCATGCGCTCCTTGCCCTGTGCCGTGAGCCGGACCAGCACGCGCCGTCGGTCGCGCGGGTCGGGCACGCGGTCGATCAGGCCGGCGGCCTTCAGGTCGTCCATGCGGCGCAGCGCCGTGGTGGTGGGCGCGCCCGAGGCGATGCACAGGCTGGTGACGGAGATCGGCCGCCCGCTCGCCTCCGCCACCGCAAGGTCGAGCATCATCTCCCACGCCGGATCGGAGAACAGCCCGGCGGCGAACAGCGCGTCGCGGTCCGCCCGGGCGGCCACCAGGGCCTTGAGATAGGCCGGGCGGGCGGTGGGCGCGGCGGGTGACGCGGCCTGGCGGGCGCCCGCCTCCTCCGCCTCGTCGTCCTCCACCAGGCCGAAGGCGCGGCGGATGGCGTGGGCGACCTCGTCGGCGGAGAGCGGCTTCTGCAGGAAGTCCACCGCATGAAGGCGCAGCGCGCCCACCGCCCGGTCGAGGGAGGCATGGCCGGTGATGACGATGGCGGCGAACGGCCGCGCGTGAGGCCGGGCGGAAAGCTTGCGCAGCAGCTCGATGCCGTCGGTGCGGGGCATCTGCAGGTCGGTGACGATCACCTGCAGGGCCGGGTCGCGCTCGACCATGGCCAGGGCCTCCTCGGCGGTGGCCGCAGTGCGCGCGGGAATGCCCAGGGCGGCGAGGCCCTCCTGAAGCTCGATCAGCACGTCGATGTCGTCATCCACCAGGAGAACACGAGGTCCGCTCGGCGTCTGTCCGTCCATCATCTCCCCCCACGCCGCGTCTTGGCGGAGCTTTGGTCGCCGGCTCCGGCGCGTTGTTGTTGGTCCGTGCGGCGGCATTGCGAGGCGGCGCAATTGCGAGGGCCTCCCCGCCGGCGGACTGAAGCGGCACCCGTCCATTTATCTGGCCGAAGGTGACCACCGCGTGGCTGCAACCATTTCACACTTTCGTGACGCCTTACAACTCGCCTCTCGTCGGGGACCCGGCACGATCTCTTCCCCGCAGCGTCGCCATGGATCCGGCGGGGGTGCAAGACTTTCCTGCTCCGGCGCCGGAAAAGATGGGGAAGGCGCCGCGCGGCAGTGCGCCCGATCGGTCTCCGGTTACTTCCGAAATGGAACGGATTGGCGTTGACCGCCGCCCGCCCGGAATCGAAGAGGAAACCTGACATGCGCGGCGGCGGTTCGCTTCTCCCCTCAGGACAGGGTCGGTAATGCGATGGGCGCGCTGCTGATCGTCGACGACGAGCCCGAATATCTGGCGGAACTGGTGGAGGCGCTCGGCTACCACGATATCCGCTCCGTGGCGGCGGCCAACGGCGCCCAGGCGCTGCTCGCGCTGCGCAGGGACCCCACCATCTCCCTGGTGCTGACCGACATCCGCATGCCCGACATGGACGGCATCGCTTTGGTGGAAGCGGCCCGCAACGCCTTTCCCGGCCGCATCCTCCGCTTCGTGATGATGACCGGCCACGCCGCGCCGCTGGACCTGGAGCGGGCGCGGGCGGCGGGGGTGGAGGGCTGCTTTCCCAAGCCGCTGGTCTTCGAAGACCTTTGCGCCGCCCTGATCGCGTTGCATAAATACTCGCCATGACCTGGAGCCGGAGCGCCTTTGCCGCCGCATGGCGGGACCTCCACCCCGTCACCTCGATGCTGGTGGCGCTGGTGGTGGTGGTCGGCTGCATCCCGCTGGCCGCCGCGCTGGCGCTTTACCTGCTCCATTCCAAGGCCGAAATCAGCGAGGCGGAGGTCAATGCCCGCCGCACGGCCGCCCTGCTGGTGCGCAGCTTCGAGCAGTCGGTCGAGCAGGTGGACGGGCTGCTGCAGGGCTTCATCACCACCCACGACCGCACCTGGACGCCGCTTCAGGTGCATAATGCGTTGAAGGCCATCCCCGTCCCGGCGTCGGTGCTGCAGCTCGCGGTGGTGGACCGCAACGGCCATTTCGTCGCCAACAACCTGTCGCCGCCCACCGGCGAACTGCTGGACATCTCCAAGCGCGAGCACGTGCGCATCCACATGGAGGCCGACAAGGGCTCGGGGCCGCTTTTCATCAGCAAGCCGGTCATCGGCAGCATCACCAAGCGCTGGAACATCCTTCTGGAGCGGGTGCTGGATGACGGCACCGGCCATTTCGGCGGGCTGGTGGCCGCCTCCTACGCCATCGCCGATTTCATCAATTTCTATAAGCAGCTTCGGGTCGAGGACGGCATGCTCATCGCGCTGGTGGGCGA
>JAFIHR010000008.1 GCA_017849325.1 Xanthobacter autotrophicus
CCCGGTCACCGGCGAGCGGATCTCGTAATAGGAGCGCTGCACCTTGAGGGACTGGAGATTGGCCTCGTCCTGCGCGACCGTGGCGGCCTGCACGTCCACCGTGGTGCGGGCATCCTCCACCTGGACCTGGGAGACGGCATTACGGGTGGCAAGGCCGGTGTAGCGGGCGACGTCGCGCTGCGCCTTGTCGAGCTGCACCTTGTCGCGCGCCAGGGTGGCCTCGGCCTGCTTGATCTGCGCATCGATGACCCGGGCGTCGAGGACGAACAGCAGGTCGCCCTCCTTCACCACCGCGCCGTCGGCGAAGCCCACCTTGGTGACGCTCGCCGCCACCCGCGAGCGGATGGGGACGGTGACCATGGATTCCACCGTGCCGAGCGCCTCCACCCGCACCGGCAGGTCCCGGCGCTCCGACCGCGCGACGAGCACCGCGACGGCCGGCTGTTGTCCGGCGCCGGCCCTGCCGCCTTCCGCCTTGCCGCCGGTACCGCCGAGGTGCGCCACGGCAGCTTCGAGCTGCGCCCGAGCGGCAGGCTGCTGCCACAGGTAGCCGCCCCCGCCGAGGGCAAGGAGGGCCAGAACCAGAACCAAGATCCGTCCGCGGCGCGTTCGCCTCTCAGCGGCCATTTCACCCTCGCATACGCAACATGACGATGGTTCCGCCTCCCGCCGGAGGGTGAGCCCACCGCAAAACCCAATCGCCGTTCATCCGGCGGGACCGCGCCGCGACCCTCGGGCGGCGCGCGCTCCGGGATTTTCTCACCACAGCATTGGTCCGCATTGTCGTCCAATTTGCGGCGCCGCACCGCGACTGACATCTCCGTGAACTTCCCTCGCGCCACCCCTGCCGCGGGGGCCCGCTCAGCCGCCGCGCGGCACCCGCGCGAGGCGCTCCAGCGCCGCGTCGAGGGTCGCCTCGCTCTTGGCGAAGCACAGGCGCACAACGTTGCGCACCGGGTCCTCGGCGTAGAAGGCCGAGACCGGGATGGCGGCGACACCGTGCTGCTCCACCAGAGTGCGGCAGAAGGTCTCGTCGTCCGCCGCATTGCTCCAGGTCGCAAGGTCAACGGTGAGGAAATAGGTGCCGGCGGAGGGCAGCACCGTGAATCCCAGCCCGCTGAGTCCCGCGGCGAGGTGGTCGCGCCCGCGCTGCAGCGAGGCGCGCATCTCCTCGAAGAAGGCGCGCTCCTTCCCGAGGCCGTAGGCGACGGCCGCCTGCAGGTTCGGCGGGGTGGTGAAGGTGAGGAACTGGTGGGCCTTGGCGAGCCCCTTCATGAGATGCGGCGCCGCCAGCACGAAGCCCACCTTCCAGCCCGTCATGCCGAAGATCTTGCCCGCCGAGCCGATCTTCACGGTGCGCTCGCGCATGCCGGGCAGCGCCATCAGCGGGGTGAAGACCCGCTCATCGAAGATCACGTGCTCCCACACCTCGTCGCACACCGCATAGGCATCGAAGCGCTCGCAGAAGCGGGCCAGCAGCGCCATCTCCCCGGCCGGAAAGACGACGCCGGTGGGGTTTTGCGGATTGTTGAACACCACGAGCTTGGTGCGCTCGGAAAACGCCGCCGCGAGCTTCTCCTCGGTGATGCTCCAGTGCGGCGGCTCCAGGCGCACCAGGCGCGGCGCGCCGCCGGCCCGCTCCACCAGCGGCAGATAGGCATCATAGAGCGGCTGGATGAGCACCACCTCGTCGCCCGGCTCGATGAGGGCGAAGAGCGCGGCGGCCAGCGCCTCGGTGGCGCCCGAGGTGATCATCACCTCGCCCTCGGGATCGACGTCGAGGCCCTGCCATGCGGCGTAATGGGCCGCCACCGCGGCGCGCAGCTCCGGCAGGCCCATCATGGAGGGATACTGGTTCCAGCCGTCCACCACCGCCTCGGCGGCCTTCCGGCGCACGTCGAGGGGGCCGGGATCGTCCGGGAAGCCCTGGCCGAGATTGATGGCGCCATGGGCGCGCGCAAGCTGCGACATCACCTCGAACACGGTGGTGGGCAGGCGCGCATAGATCGGATTCAGGGACCGATGGCGCGGGGCGGGAGCTTGCGGAGCGTCGGACGCGGGGTGCGGCATGGAAGCCTCGAATGGTAGGCGCGGACGCGGATCGCCGGCACCGGCCCCCTGCCGGCGGCGCGCCGCGGAAGCGCGCGAGGCACGGGCGCGGCAGGCGGCGGCGGGTCGGCGATCCTCGTCGTGGACCGTGGTCCGCGGCCGCTTTACCGCGCCTCGGGCCCGCTGGAAAGGGCTTTCCGGCGCCGACCGCAGGCCGGCAGCGGCGCGCCGCGGCCGGATCCGCCGGGCGCGGGCTCGCGCAATGCGGTGGGACTGTTCGGCATCACGCCGGCGGATCGGACAGGCGCGCCGATGCGGCCCGGAATGGATTCAGCTCGGGGCCGCCGTTCCCGCCTCCAGCGGCCGCAGCGCGGCGCGCAGCTCCTCCTCGCCCACCTGGGACATGGGCATGAGCACCTTGGCCGCCTCGGTACGCCGCCCGGGGCGCATCACCAGCACCACCGTCTCGGCCCCGCCGCAGGCCGGATCCCCGCAGGCGATTTCCGAGATGGAGACGGTTGCATCCTCGTCGAGGCGAAGCATCTCGCGCACCAGGTCGGCCAGCTTGCGGGCGGCATCGCGCGACTCGCCCGCCTCCCCCCGCCGGCGCATGAACAGCCGCATCCCTGGCTCCTTTCCCGTCGCTCTTTCCGCGCCTCTCAGGCGGCCGCCGCCCCGCCCCCGCGCGAGCGCGGCCAACGGCAGGACCGGACCCGGCAAAAAAGAGGGATGGCGTTGCAATCGAGACCCGCGTAAGGTTCAATCACGGTAGAAATGACACAACTGAAGATAGTCCACGATTGCAACGTCCGGATCGACCACCGCTATCATGTCCACCGCCAATCCCGCATCCGCTTATCTCATCACGGTCTATATCCTGACCGCCTCCGGCGAGGTGGTGGAAGACGGCGGAACTATCTGTTTCGATTACGAACTTGCCCTTGAGATGGCGGAGGCGGACCTCGCCGCGGGCGTCGGCCTGGGCGTGAGTGTGTACGCTTTGGACGAGCAGGGCCAGCCCGTCGGCGACGGCCCCGTCTTCAGCTCCAACGCCTTCGGCATGACCTTCCCGCGGCACCCCGTGCAGCCGCAAGGGCCGCACCGCGGCAGCTTCCTTTGGGGCAGCGCGCCGAGCACATTCATGTGATCCGGCGCCCGGCGGCGAACGCCAGGGCCTGAAGCACCGAGTCAAAGCGGATCAGGCGTGCCCGCCGGCTGCCGCAGACATCACAACGCAGGCTGACGCCGCCGCCCGCACCCTGCGGGACAAGCGCGGCGGTGTCCTCGCCGCCGGAACGGGCGGCGTCGGATGCCGCCATCGCCGGGTGGGAACGCAGAAGGGAGCGGGCGCCGCAGCGCGGGCATTCGGCACAGAACATCCGTCCTGTGAACCAGCCAAAAGCGGAGCCAGTATGGCGACCCCGGCAGGGCTCGAACCTGCGACCTAGTGCTTAGAAGGCACTTGCTCTATCCAGCTGAGCTACGGGGCCGTCGCGTCCGCTTCTAGACCGCATCGCCAGACGAGGAAAGCGCGCTCTCGGCCCTGCCGGGAACGCGCCGATGCCACCGCGCAGGTCCGTTGCGTCAGTGAGTCCACTGCCCCAAGCGGGTGAAGGCGAAATTGTCCGAGTAGGCGATCTTGCGCCGGGTCGGCTCATGGGGCTCGAACACCTGGAAGGCGATGCCCTTGCGCTCGGCATAGGCCACCGCGTCGTCCTTGCTGTCGAACTTCAGCTTGATCTGGCTGCGCATGTCGCCGGAAGACGTATAGCCCATGAGCGGCTCCACGGTGCGGGCCTGCTCCGGCTCGTACTCAAGGATCCAGTGCTTGGTCTTGCCCACGCCGGACTGCATGGCGTTGCGCGTCGGCCTGTAGATGCGTGCAACCATAGCCTCGGTGCCCGATTTCGTTGCGAAGGGCGAACCGCCGCCCGTCCCTGCCTTCAGGTCTATAGTTGGCTCGCGCGTCCGTGACAACGCCGGCGCACGAAAACGCTGCCGCGGCCCCGCGGCGCACGCCGCCCGCAGGCCCGAAAAGGCAAACGAATTAAGTGCCCCGCCCGCCGGCACGTCATCTCAGTGTCGTTCGCCAAAGCTTAATTACGGCCGAGCCGCGCGAAAGCCTTGGCGCCGGTGGATCAGCCATTGGCCGCGGCCATCTTCGGGGGCAGAGATCAAGATGAAGCACCTCACTAGCCTCGCCGCCGCAGCGGCGCTTTCTCTGGCGGCGAGCGCCGCGCTGGCCGGCGAGCTCACCGTCTACACCGCGCTCGAAGCGGACCTGCTGCCGATCTACAAGAAGAGCTTCGAGGAGAAGAATCCGGGCATCACCATCCGCTGGGTGCGCGATTCCACCGGCATCATCACCGCCAAGCTCCTCGCCGAGAAGGACAACCCGCAGGCCGACGTGGTGCTGGGCACCGCCGCCACCTCGCTGCAGATCCTCGATTCGGAAGGCATGCTCGAGGGCTACGCGCCGGACGGCCTCGCCAAGATCGAGAAGCGCTTCATCAGCAAGGATGTCCCGCCCGCGTGGGTCGGCACCAATGCCTGGGCCGCCGCGCTGTGCGTCAACACGGTGGAGATGCAGAAGCGCAATCTCGCCGCGCCGACGAGCTGGGCCGACCTGCTGAAGCCCGAGTACAAGGGCCTCATAGTCATGCCCAACCCGGCCTCCTCCGGCACCGGCTTCCTCGACGTGTCGAGCTGGCTGCAGCTCTGGGGCGAGAAGAAGGGCTGGGACTATATGGACGCCCTGCACCAGAACATCGCCAGCTACACCCACTCGGGCTCCAAGCCCTGCACGCTGGCCGCCTCGGGCGAGTATCCCATCGGCATCTCCTTCGCCTTCCGCGCCGCCCGCCTGATCGACCAGGGCGCGCCGCTGGTGGCCGTGGTTCCGTCCGAGGGCGTGGGCTGGGACATGGAGGCGTCCGGCATCATCAAGGGCACCGCCCACGAGGATGATGCCAAGGCACTGATCGACTGGGCCGTCTCCGACGACGCCATGAAGATCTACGCCAAATATTACGCCATCCTCGCCAATCCGGCGATGGAAGAGCCGGTGAAGAACTTCCCGGCCGGCCTCAAGGCCAAGATGATCGACAACAACTTCGAATGGGCGGCGAACAACCGCTCGGCCATCCTGCAGGAGTGGCAGGTTCGCTTCGACGGCAAGTCCGAGCCCAAGAAGTAAGGCGCGCGGGCGAGGCTCCGGCGCGCTGCCGGACGCCTCGCCCCGCCCCGCCCCCCGCGGCTTCCACGCGGCCCATGATCCACGACGCGACCCAAGGCGCGCCCGTCGGGCGCCCGCCCGGCGCCGCGCCGACCACGCCCCGCACGCCAGAACGGCCGGAGACAGCGACCATGAGCCAGCATCCCATCGACATTCCGGGCGCAGCTCTCGGCGGCATCGCGCCCCTCCCGCCGGGGGTCGGCCAGAGCGAGGCGCAGCTGCCGAGCGTCCGGCCGGAGCGCGCGCCCTATCTCGTGGTGTCCAACGTCTCCAAGATGTTCAAGGACTTCACGGCGCTCAAGAATGTCTCGCTCGATGTGCGCGAGGGCGAGTTCGTGTGCTTCCTCGGCCCGTCGGGCTGCGGCAAGACCACCCTGCTGCGCGCCATCGCCGGCCTCGACATCCAGAGCTCCGGCACCATCCACCAGGGCGGGCGCGACATCTCGGCCTTGCCGCCGGAGGAGCGGGACTTCGGCATCGTCTTCCAGTCCTATGCCCTGTTCCCCAACCTCACCGTGCGCCAGAACATCGCCTTCGGCCTGGAAAACCGCGGCATGAAGCGGGCCGATGTCACGGCGCGGGTGGACGAGCTGCTCGCCCTCATCGACCTTGCGGCCCACGGCCACAAATATCCCTCGCAGATCTCCGGCGGCCAGCAGCAGCGCGTCGCCCTCGCCCGCGCCCTGGCGCCGAGCCCCGGCCTCATCCTGCTCGACGAGCCGCTCTCCGCCCTCGACGCCAAGGTGCGCATCCATCTGCGGCAGGAGCTGAAGCAGCTCCAGGCGCAGCTCGGCGTCACCACGGTGATGGTGACCCATGACCAGGACGAGGCGCTGTCCATCGCCGACCGCATCGTGGTGATGAACATGGGCGTGGTGGAGCAGGTGGGCACGCCCCAGGAGATCTACGACGTTCCGGCCAGCCAGTTCGTGGCCGACTTCATCGGTGCCATGAATTTCATGGAGGGCACGGTCGTGAACGGCTCGGACGCCCGGGTCGGCGACGTCACCTTCGCCCTGCGCCGCGACGGCCTTGCCAATGGCGCCGCCGTGGTGCTCGCCATCCGGCCGGAAGACGTGCTGGTGGCCGATGCGGATCCGCAAAGCGCCCTGCTCCACCCCAACCGCATCGCGGCCGAGGTGGAAAATCTGGAATTCCTCGGCTCCTATCTGCGCATGTATCTGCGCCATCCCGCCTTCCCGGCGAAGCCCCTGGTGGCCCAGACCACCCAGACGCTCGCCCGCGCCCTGCAGATCGTTCCCGGCAAGCGCCTGGACGTGATCCTGCCGCCGGAGCGGCTGCGCGTGTTCGACCGTCTCGTGGCGCACGGACCGGCCTCCGGCGCGACCTCCACCGTGGCGAAGGGCGGGACCGTCCATGACTGACATCACCGCCGGCGCCGGCCTTCCCGCCGCCCCCGCCATCCGCCCCAAGGTCGGCCGCGATGACAGGCTGATGCTCGCCTTCGTGCTGATGATCGGCCTCTACCTCATCGTCAGCCTGGCGCTGCCCATCCTCTTCATGGTGTGGAAATCGGCCGAGGTGCGCACCTTCGTCTATCCGGCGGTGTCCATCCAGGTGGATACGGGCCAGGGGCCGGTGGATCTCGGCACCCTGGAGCAGGCCGCCTCCCGGCTCGGCCTCGAAGCGCCCATGGACCAGGCCCGCCGCTCGCCGTCCCTGACGGCGGCGCAGCTCTTCCCCGGCCGCAAGTTCGAGGGCGTGGCGGTGCAGAACGTGCGGCTGCGCTTCACCGGCGGCGAAAGCGACGGCACGCTGGAATTGTCCGGCAAGCCGGTGCCGGCCGGCGAATGGGTGGACGTCGGCCCGCAGGACCTGCGGCGCCTCGTGCTGCGCGCCGGCACCGTGCGCTCCCTCGACAATTACCTGAGCTATTTCAGCAATCCGTCGCTGACCAATTCCATCGTCAACAGCTTCGTGGTCTCGCTGCTCACCACCGCCATCACGGTGCTGCTCGCCTTCGGCTTCGCCTATGCCCTGCATCGCACCTGCATGCCGCTGAAGGGGCTGTTCCGCACCATCGCCGTGGTGCCGATCCTGGTGCCCTCGCTGCTTGCCGGCCTGTCGCTGGTCTATCTGTTCGGCAACCAGGGCCTGCTCAAGGGCCTGATGTTCGGCGCCAGCATCTATGGCGCGCCGGGCATCGTGGCGGGCTGCGTGTTCTTCACCTTCCCCCACGCCTTCCTCATCATCGCCACCGCGCTCGCCATCTCCGACGCACGGCTCTACGAGGCGGCGCGGGTGCTGCGCACCTCGCCGACCCGCACCTTCTTCAACGTGACCCTGCCGGGGGCGCGCTACGGCATCATCTCGGCAGCCTTCGTGGTGTTCACCCTCACCATCACCGAGTTCGGCGTGCCGAAGGTGGTGGGCGGCGAGTTCAACGTGCTCGCGGTGGACATCTACAAGCAGGTGGTGGGCCAGCAGAACTTCGCCATGGGCGCGGTGGTCTCGGTGATCCTGCTCATCCCGGCGGTGATCGCCTTCTTCGTCGACCGGATGGTGACGGCGAAGCAGGTGTCGCTGCTCACCGCGCGCGCCGTGCCTTATGAACCGAAGCCGGCGCGCGGCGTCGATACCGCCGCCTTCCTGTTCTGCTGCGCGGTGGCGGGGCTGCTGCTGCTCGTCCTCGGCGTCGCCCAATATGCGTCGCTGGTGAAGTTCTGGCCCTACAACCTCTCGCTCACCCTCGCCCATTTCTCCTTCGAGGGCGTGGACGGCGGCGGCTGGGATTCCTACTTCAACTCCCTGCGCCTCGCCTTCTACACGGCGGTGATCGGCACGGCGGTGGTGTTCGTGGGTGCCTATCTGGTGGAGAAGGGCCGGGGGTTTGCGGCGGCGCGCACCGGCCTGCACTTCCTCGCCATGATGCCCATGGCCATTCCCGGCCTCGTGCTGGGCCTCTCCTACATCTTCTTCTTCAACGACCGCTCGAACCCACTCAACTTCATCTACGGCACCATGGCCATTCTGGTGGTCTCCACGGTGACCCATTTCTACACCGTGTCCCACCTCACCGCCCTCACGGCGCTGAAGGCCATGGACAAGGAGTTCGAGTCGGTGGCCGCCTCGCTCAAGCAG
>JAFIHR010000415.1 GCA_017849325.1 Xanthobacter autotrophicus
AGGCCCGTCAGGGGCAGTCGCTCGGGCGCACGTAGCGCGCCTTCAGCCAGCCGTGCGTCGTTCGATCGCCGTTGTAATGGGTCACCGGGCACCAGCGGCTGCCGGGCGCCGCCGACCGCGGAACGCACGGCCCGTCCTGATGGAGGATGCCATGCCGGCCGAGCGGCAGGACGTCCACCACCGGCGCGCCGGCGTCGGGCTTGGCGCGCAGGTTCAGCGGATCGTCCGGGGCGACGCCGATGACCACGAGGCACCCCGGCCCAGAGGTCGCCCAGGCCGGCGCGGCGGCGGCGACCACCACCAGCGCGGCAAGAAGCGCGCTGAGCCGGACGCCGAGAGCAGCCATGAATGGCACGCGAGCTGTCGTCGTCATTGCCTCTCCCCCTGTGCGCCAAGGCGCCCGTGGATCGTCCTCGACTGGCTTTCGGCCGTGCCGGAATCGCCCGACCCGCGATTCCCGCGCCACCCGACGGGTGCAGCTTGGAACACCGCGCCCGCCGAATCCACCCCGCAGATGCGGCCCGAGCCGCCCCGAAACGCCGTTGCGCTCGGCCGAAGACGGGCGGAATCTATGAAGGAACAGCGATCCGATTCCCGCGCGACGGCGGCGGGTGGCGTCGCGGGCGGGAGGCTTCGGCGATGGCGTACCCCGGTTTCCGGCAATCGATCTGCCCGATCCTCGTCTGGACCTATGCGGTCGCCTGCGTGCTGTCGCTGCTGCTGGTGCCGGCCAGCCTCTACGGGTGGTTCGGCCTGGAGCGCGACCCGCTGTCGGGCGTCTTCGCGGCGCTGCTCGGGATGCCGTGGGTGCTGCTCCTCTCCCTCGTCGTGGATCCCGAGGGGCCGGTTACCGGCTTCCTTTTCATTGCTGTGTGTCTTACGTTGAATCTGCTCATTCTACGTGCGATCTGCCGGTATTTCCGTGCATCACGCCCCTGAATGCTTCCGGGAGTGGAGATTGATATGGAACGCACGCGCCGTCATCTCGCCGCCGCTCCGCGCGCCGTGCTTGCCGCCCTCGCTTTCGCATCGTGCGCCCTCATGGCTCCGGGCGGCGGCGTCCACGCCGCGGAGACCCCCGAGATCATGATGGCCATGTGCAAGGCCCGCGCCCATGACGAGCTCAAGGTGCGCGGCCCGGATATCGACACCAAATACGAAGGCCAGCGGGTGGACGGCACCCACGCCGTCAACGGCACCGCCGCGCCCGAGGGCGGCAAGCAGCAGACCTTCCAGTGCTCGTTCAATGCCGACGGCTCGAAGATCATCCGCTTCGTGGTGAACGACTGAGGCACCCGCCGCGCTCGGCGCCGTTCCGCACCCCGCCGCGGTCCCTCTTCGCTCCGGCCTGACCCGAAGCGCGGCCGGGCGCTCAGAAATTGCTCAGGTCCACGGGGGCGATGGTCACCCGCATGCCGTCATAGGCCGCGTCGAACTTGATCTGGCAGGCGAGGCGGGACTCCATGCGCCGTTCGGCGGCGCTGGCCAGCATGCGGCTTTCCCCCATCTCCATGGGCGGCAGGGAAGCCCCGGCGGGCGGCACCACATAGACGTGGCAGGTGGCGCAGGCGCAGCCGCCGCCGCATTGCGCCTCCAGCTCCTCGATGCCGGCGCGCCGGATCAGCTTCAGCAGCGTCGCGCCGGCCTTGGCGGGGATCTCCCGCTCCTCGCCGTCACGGGTCTCAAGAACGAAGCTCGCCATGGTCCGCGTGGTCCTTCCGCGATCTCACGCCAGCGTCAGCGCGGCGAAGTCCGCCGCCACCGGGTGGCTGCCGGCCGTGCCGCCGCTGCGGGCGACGAAGGTGGTGGAGAGCCCCACGGAACGGGCCGCATCCAGCTCCTCCTCATTGTCCGAGAGCAGGAGGATCGCGGCCGGCGGCAGGCCGAGGCGCTCGGCGATGAGCGTATAGGTGCCCGGCTCGATCTTCTGCCCCGTGACCGTATCCAGGAAGCCCTCGAACAGTGGCCCGAGATCGCCCTCCGGCAGGTGGGCGAGCAGCGCCTTCTGCGCCAGCTCGGAGCTCGACGAATAGACGAAGAGGCGCACCCCCGCCTCCTTCCAGCCCGTCAGCGCCGGCGCCACGTCCGGATACAGCTCGGGCTTGAGGGTGCCTGCTTCATAGGCTTCCTGCCAGATGAGGCCCTGCAGCACCTTCAGCGGGGTGGTCTTGCGGTCCTGCTTGATCCAGCGCAGGAACAGCGCCTCGGCCTCCTCCGGCTTCAGGTTGAAGCCACCGAACAGCCGGCCGGCCTCCTCCAGGGCCTCGTCCACCTCATCGTCGTCCGCATGGGCGACGATGTAGGCGCCGATCCGCTCGCGGGAGAGGGGAACGAGGGTATCGGTCATGAAGGCGGACGGCAGCGCCACCCCTTCGAGATCGGTCAGAATGGCGCGGATGGGCTCAACCATGGGCGGCCCCGTCCCGCGTCGTGTGCTCGCATTGCGACATGGATCGCTGAGCCCCCGGGTTGCGTTCAACTGGACAAGCTCAAGCATCATCCATGCCATGGCGGCGGCACGGATCAGGTGCGCGTGCCGGTCCCGAACAGCAGGCGCGCCGCCACCGGCAAGGCCACCGAGAGGCTGGCGAAGCGGAACAGATGGTGGGCGCTCATGAAGGCGGGATCGAACCCCATGGCAAAGCCCAGCGCCGACATGGTCTCCAGCGCGCCGGGCGCGAAGGCGGTGAGAATCTTGCCGAAATCATCGTCAGTGAGGGCCGCCGCCAGCGCCGCGAAGCAGGCCGACAGGCTGAGCGCCACCAGGAAGGCCCCGAGCGAGACCGCCATGAAGGAGCGGATGGTGGCGAGCGTCGTGCCGACGAAGCGGGTGCCCACGCTCGCCCCCAGCACCACGAAGGCCGGCACCAGAAGGTAGGCCGGCAGCTGGGCCTCCGAGAGATCGGTCAGATGCATGGCGGCGCTGCCGGCCAGCGCGCCGATGATCAGGCCGCCGGGAATCCGCACCCGCTCCGCCAGGAGGCCGACGGCGCAGCCCACCAGCAGCAGCAGGCCGACCGCGGCGAGGGACGAGGGGTCCGCCATCGGCAGCGCATGGGGCGGGGATTGGCCGGTCGAGCCCAGCGCGTTCAGCACGTTGGGCAATGCCGCCACCAGCAGGAACAGCCGCAGCGCCTGGGCGAACGCCACCTTGCGCATGTCCGCCGCGGTCTCGCCGGCCATGGCGATCACGGTGCTGAAGGCGCCGGGCGCCGAGGCGTAGAAGGCGCTCGCCAGATCCCATTTCGCCACCCGGGTGAGAAACAGCACGCCGCCTAGCATGGTCGCGCTCACGCTCAGGGCGAGGCAGGCCATGCTGATCGGCCAGTTGGCGGCGCGGCTCAGCATGTCCGGGGTGAGCGCCGTGCCCATGGAGGTGCCGAGGATCACGAAGGCAACGAAGCGGACGAATTCCGGCACCACGATGGGCGCGCCGGCCACCGCCAGCACGAGGGTGGACACCAGGGCACCGGAGATCCACGACGCCGGAAGGCCGAGGACGTCGAACACGATGCCCCCCAGGGCTCCGGCCGCAAGGGTGGCGACCGCCGCGAAGCCGCGCCGCATCGTATAGGTGGAGGGGGCCCTCACCGGCGCGGTGCGGCGGGCGATGCGGCGTCGGCGGGCGCGCGCTCCAGCCAGGCGACGAGGCGGCGCGCCACCTCTTCGAGCTGGCTCGCGCTGCGGGCGAAGCACAGGCGCATGAAGCCCTCGCCGCCGGCGCCGAAGGAGGTGCCGGGGGCGATGCCCACATTGGCCTCGTCCACCAATTGGAGGCCGAGGCGCCGCACGTCCGGATAGCCGGCGATGCGGAAGAACAGGTAGAAGGCGCCGGGCGGCGGCACGAGGTCCACCTTGCCGGTGCCGAGCAGCGCGTCGGAGACGATCTTGCGGCCGAGCCGCGCCCGCTCGATCTGCTCGGCGACGAAATCCTCGCCTTCTTCCAGCGCCGCGATGGCGCCGCGCTGCATGAAGGCGGCCACCCCCGAGGTGGAATACTGCACCAGATTCTCGATGACCTGCCCGAGCGCCGGCGGCGCCTCCAGCCAGCCGATGCGCCAGCCGGTCATGGCCCAGTTCTTGGAGAAGGTCTGGACGAAGAGGATGGCGTCGTCCTCCTCCATCACGTCGTGGAAGGACGGCGCCCGCCGCTCCTCGCCGTAATAGAAGCGGCCGTAGATCTCGTCGGCGACGATCCAAAGGCCGTGGCGGCGGGCGAGGTCGAGCACGGCCTTCAGGTCGTCGTGGCTGGCGACTACGCCGGTCGGATTGCCGGGGGAGTTCAGGAAGATGGCGCGGGTGCGCGGCGTCACCGCCGCGGCGAGGCGCTCATGATCGAGGGCGAAGCCCTTGGGCCCATAGGTGAAGGGCACCGGCACCGGCACCGCGCCGGCCTTCAGCGCCGCCGCCGGCGCATTGGGCCACACCGGCGAGGGAATGAGGATCTCCTCCCCCGGCCCCACCGCCATGGCGAAGGCGATATGGATCGCCTGCATGCCCGAGCCGGTGACGAAATAGCGCTCGGGGTCCTCCTTCACGCCATAGAGCCCGCTCATGTAGCGGGCGATGGCGGCGCGCAGGTCGGGCAGGCCGCGCTGCCAGGTGTAGAAGGTCTCGCCGGCGTGGAGCGCCCGGGCCGCGGCCTCGCAGATGAAGGCGGGGGTCGGCACGTCCCCCTCCCCGGCCCAGAGGGGAATCATCCCGGGGCGGTCGCGGCCGTAGTTCATCACCTCGACGATGCCGCTCTCGGGCAGGCCGCGCGCGGTGGGGCGCACCATGCCGAGCAGGCGGTCGTCGGGGAAGGAACGGGCGGGCGCGACGTCGCGGGGCAGGGACATGACGCGGCGATCTTTCTAAAACGTCGAAGATTGGGTGGGGGTTACCCCGCCCGCCGCCATCCTGCAAGCGCGCCCGCCCGGCCACGCGAGGGGGCCCCGCGACCGGGCGTTGGCGCGAGCTGTGCAAATTCGCAAAAGTGCATTGCAACATCGGTAATTGAACGGGCACCACGGAAAGCCTAGGTCTTTGCCATCATTCTCCGACCGAACGGAGCAGTCATGACCATTTCTACAGCGTCTCCCGCCGCCTTCGCCAAGATCGATCAGGACGCGCTCGACCGCCTGTTCCTGAAGGCGCGCTCGCAGAACGGCTGGACCGACCAGCCGGTGAGCGACGACGAGCTTTACGCCCTTTACGAGCTTGTGAAGTACGGCCCGACCTCGGCCAACACCCAGCCGGCGCGCTTCGTCTTCGTGCGCAGC
>JAFIHR010000009.1 GCA_017849325.1 Xanthobacter autotrophicus
CGCCGCCATGCCCCATGGGCAAATTTTCGCCTTCCCGTGCGGCGTCGGCTTCGATATGCCGGGATCCTGATCTAATCGTTTCGGAATCCCCATGCCTCCGCCCGCCGGGAGCGCCTCACCGGCCACCTCCGCCTCGACCTATGCCGGCATCGCCATCATGTGCCTGGCGGTCACGGGCTTTGCCGTCACCGACGCCACCGCGAAGTGGCTGGCCGGGCATCTGAGCGTCTTCATGGTGGTCTGGGCGCGCTATGTGACCCAGCTCGGGCTCTCGCTCCTCATCTTCAACCCCTGGACCACGCCGGGATTGCTGAGCACCACCCGGCCGAAGCTCCAGGTGGCGCGCTCGACGCTGCTGTTCATCATCACCGCGCTGAACTTCACGGCGCTGAAGTACCTGCAGCTCGACCAGACGGTCTCCATCATGTTCTCCGCGCCCTTCTTCGTGGCGCTGTTCGCGGGGCCGCTGCTGGGCGAGTGGGTGGGGCGCGAGCGCTGGGCCGCCATCCTGGTGGGATTTGCCGGCATCCTCCTCGTGGTGCGGCCAGGGGCGGGCGGCATCCATCCGGCGGCGCTGCTCTCCCTCGGCGCCGCTGCCTGCTACGCGCTCTACGCCATCGCCACCCGCATGCTGGCGGCCACCGACCGCAGCACCACCACCTTGTTCTATACCGCCCTGGTGGGCTCGCTGGTGGCGAGCCTGCCCCTGCCCTTCGTGTGGGAGACCCCGGAGGACGGGAGCGTGGTCGCGGGCATGCTGGGGCTGGGGCTGGTGGCCGGGCTCGCCCATTACCTGATGATCCTCGCCCATGCCCGCGCCCCGGCGGCGACCCTGGCGCCTTACCTCTATATCGAGATCATCGGCATGGTGGTGCTGGGATACTTGATCTTCCATCAGGTGCCGAGCCTGTGGACCCTGGCGGGGGCGGTGGTGGTGATCGGTTCGGGCATCTATCTGCTGCTGCTGGAGCGGCGCACGCTGGCACGGCTGCGGCGCGGGCACCCGCCGGCCGCGTGAACGCAGCGGCGCGCGGCTGCCTGTGGAGGGCGGCGCGCCTCCTCGATTTCGTCAAAAACCGCTCTATGCTGCTAAGCACACTCAGCTCCGTGAAATCATGATGTCCGCGCCCCGCTTGCTCGTCATTGAAGGCAACACCGCCGAAGCCCGCGCCCGCCAGATCCATTACGGGGGCGAGGCGGCGAGCGAAGGCTATGCCCGCCTGCTGCGCGAGCTGTTCCCCGGCGCGGTGGTGGATATCTGCTATCCCGCCGATCCCGGCGCCAACCTGCCCGATCGCGCCGGCCTCGACGGCTATGACGGCATCGCCATCACCGGCTCCTCGCTCAACATCTACAAGGGCGGGGTCGAGGTGCTCCAGCAGATCGATCTGGTGCGCGCCGCCTTCGAAACCGGCACGCCGGTGTTTGGGAGCTGCTGGGGCCTGCAATTGCTGACGGTGGCGGCGGGCGGCGTGGTGCGGCTCAATCCGCGCGGGCGCGAGGTGGGCTTCGGCCGGCGCATCCGCACCACCGATGCCGGGCGCGACCATGCCATGTTCGTGGACAAGCCGGCGGTGTTCGAGGCCATGACGGTGCATCTCGACGAGGTGGAGACCCTGCCCGAGGGCGCGACGCTGCTCGCCACCAACGACCATTCCCAGGTGCAGGCGGCGGAGTTCGTCGCCGGCCGCAGCACCTGCTGGGCGGTGCAGTACCATCCCGAATATCCGTTCCGCGAGATGGCCGCCATCTTCCGCCGGCTGAGCCCGTCCCTGGTGGCCGAGGGCTTCTTCATGGACGAGGAGGAGGAAGCGAGCTTCATCGCCGACTTCGAGCATTTCGAGCGCGAGCCGGGCAACAAGGCGCTGGCCTGGCGCTACGGCATCGACGGGGCGGTGATCCAGAAGGGGCTGCGCACCATCGAGATCCGCAATTGGGTGGAACGGCAGGTGATCCCCACCCGGGCCGCCCGCGGCCGGGGCTGAGGCCCCTTCCGACCCGCGCCGCCCGCCGCCATTTGCGCCCGCATGAGCTGCGGGATTAGCATGGCAGCCATGCCCATCGGTTCCCCCATCGTCCCCCCTGGCGCGTCCGGCCAAGGCGCTTCCGCCAAAGGCCATGCCGCGGGATCCTCCCGCGGCGGCGAGGCGCTGGCCGACCTCGCCCGGCCGCCGGCGGCGCTGGGCACGGTGGATGCCGATCAGGCCTGGATCGCGGTGATCCACAAGATGGACGAGACCTATGCCGAGCTCGTCAGCCAGCAGGTGGAGCTGGAGGCGAAGAACGCCGCGCTGGAAGAGGCCCAGGGCTTCATCGCCGGCGTGCTCGGCTCCATGACCGACGTGCTCATCGCCTGCGACCTGTCCGGCCGGGTGGAGCAGGTGAACGAGGCGGCGGAGCGGGTTCTCGGCCTCGCCCCCGACGCCCTGCGCGGGCGCCCCCTGGCGGAGCTGATCGACCCGACCTCCCCCACCAGCGCGGAGCACGTGCTCGCCACCATGGCGCGGCGCCAGCACATCGCCGACCGCGAGTTCGCCTTCGTCACGCCATCCGGGCCCTATCAGGCGGCCGTGAACGGGGCGCTGCGGTTCGATCCGCGCGGGCGACCGGCGGGCATGGTGCTGGTGGGCCGGCCGCTCGGCGAGCTGCGCAAGGCCTATTCCGACCTCGCCAGCGCCCACGAGCGGCTGAAGGAGACCCAGCAGCAGCTCGTCCATGCGGAGAAGATGGCCTCCCTCGGCCGCCTCGTGGCCGGGGTGGCGCACGAGCTCAACAACCCCATCTCCTTCGTCTACGGCAACGCCCACGCCATGAAGCGCTACGGCGAGCGCCTCCTCGCCTATCTGGAGAAGGTCAACGGCGGGGCCAACGCCAAGGCGCTCGCCGAGCTGCGGCGCGAGCTGAAGATCGACCGCACCCTCGCGGACCTGCCCTCCACCGTCTCCGGCATGCTGGAGGGGGCGGAGCGGGTGCGCGACATCGTGGCGGACCTGCGCCGCTTCTCCTCCGACCAGGGCGATGCGCGCTGCATCTTCGATCTCGTCGGCGTGGTGCGGGCGGCGGTGGACTGGGTGGCCAAATCCCAGATGCCGGACCTTGCCACCGACGTGCGGCTGCCCAGGAGCCTTGAGGCGGCGGGCCATCCCGGCCACATCCACCAGGTGATGATGAACCTGGTGCAGAATGCGGTGGACGCCATGGAGGGCGGCGCCGAGCGGCGGCTGGAGATCACCGGCAAGGCGGCGGGCGACAAGGTGGTGGTCACCGTGCGCGATACCGGGCCGGGCATTCCCGATGCGGTGCGGGGGCGCATCTTCGATCCCTTCTTCACCACCAAGCCGGTGGGCAAGGGAACGGGGCTCGGTCTTTCCATCAGCTACCGCATCGCCGAGGAGCACGGCGGGCGCCTCTCCGCCGCCAACCATCCCGACGGCGGGGCGGTGCTCACCCTCACCCTGCCGCGGCCCGGCGCCGGGGCCGAAGCGGCGCGGCCGGGCGGGACACGATGACCGGCGCGCCCTTCAACATCCTCTGGCTGCAGTCGGGCGGCTGCGGCGGCTGCACCATGTCGCTGCTGTGCGCCGACGCGCCCGACCTGATGACCACGCTGAAGTCGGCCGGCATCCATATCCTGTGGCATCCCACCCTGTCGGAGGAGACCGGGGCGGAGGCCATCGCCCTGTTCGACGAGGTGCTGTCGGGCGCCGTGCCGCTCCATGCCCTGTGCATCGAGGGCGCGCTGCTGCGCGGGCCGAACGGCACCGGGCGCTTCCATGTGCTGGCCGGCACCGAGACGCCGACCATCGACTGGGTGCGCCGCCTCGCCGGCGTGGCGGAGCATGTGGTGGCGGTGGGAAGCTGCGCGGCCTACGGCGGCGTGACCGCGGCCGGGGTCAATCCGGCCGATGCCTGCGGCCTTGCTTATGACGGGCGCCAGCCGGGCGGGGCGCTCGGCGGCGCCTTCCGCTCCCGCTCCGGCCTGCCGGTGGTGAATGTGGCGGGCTGCCCGACCCATCCCAACTGGGTGACCGAGACCCTGATGCTGCTCGCCGCCGGCCTGCTCGGCCCGGGCGATCTCGACAGCTACGGCCGGCCGCGCTTCTACGCCGACCATCTGGTGCATCACGGCTGCCCGCGCAACGAATACTATGAATACAAGGCGAGCGCCGAGAAGCTCTCCGACCTCGGCTGCATGATGGAGCATCTCGGCTGCCTCGGCACCCAGGCCCATGCGGACTGCAACACGCGGCTGTGGAACGGCGAAGGCTCCTGCACCCGCGGCGGCTATGCCTGCATCAACTGCACCGCTCCGGAATTCGAGGAGCCGGGCCACGCCTTCCTCCAGACGCCGAAGATCGGCGGCATTCCCGTGGGCCTGCCCACCGACATGCCGAAGGCGTGGTTCATCGCCCTGTCGTCCCTCGCCAAGGCGGCCACCCCCGAGCGCCTGCGCCGCAACGCGGTCTCCGACCATGAGGTGATCCCGCCCGCCGTGCGGGACATCAAGCGACGATGACGAAACCCATTGCCGGAGCGAATCCGGGGGCGGAAGAGGGCACGCGCCGGCTGGTGGTCGGCCCCTTCAACCGGGTGGAAGGCGACCTCGAGGTGCGCCTCGACGTGGCCGAGGGGCGCGTGCGCTCCGCTTATGTCTCCTCGCCCTTGTTCCGCGGCTTCGAGCGCATCCTGGAGGGCCGCGACCCGCACGATGCGCTGGTGATCGCCCCGCGCATCTGCGGCATCTGCTCGGTGTCGCAGGCCCATGCGGCGGCGCTGGCGCTGGCGGCGCTCCAGGGCATCGCGCCGACGCCGAACGGGCGCATCGCCACCAACCTCATCCTGGCGACGGAAAATCTCGCCGACCATTTGACCCACTTCCACGTCTTCTTCATGCCGGATTTCGCCCGCGCGGCCTATGCGGGCCGGCCCTGGTTCGCCGAGGCGGAGCGGCGCTTCAAGGCGGCGGAGGGGACGAGCGTGCGCCGGGCGCTGAAGACGCGGGCCGAGCTGCTGCACGTGCTCGGGCTTCTCGCCGGGCGCTGGCCCCATACCCTGACGCTCCAGCCCGGCGGGGTGACGCGCGGCGCCGATCAGCGCGACAAGATGCGCCTCCTCGCCACGCTCGGCGCGGTGCGCGCGGCGCTGGAGGAGCATCTCTACGGCGCACGGCTAGAGCAGGTGGCGGAGCTGTCGAGCGTTGCGGCGCTCACGGCCTATGGCGCGGCGCCGGGCGGCGGGGATTTCCGCCTGTTCCTTGCGCTTGCCGGGGATCTGGAGCTCGCCGGCCTCGGGCGGGCCTATGACCGCTTCCTCTCCTACGGGGCCTATCCGGGCGGGGAGGGGCGGCTCTATGCCCCCGGCACCTTCGCCGCCGGCCGGCCGGGCGCGCTCGACCCGGATGCGATCACCGAGGACCACAGCTTCGCCCGCATGGAAGGCCGCGAGGCGCCCCATCGGCCGTTCGAGGGCTCGACCTTTCCCGACGCCGCCGACGAGACCGGCTACACCTGGTGCAAGGCGCCGCGCCTCGACGGCCTGCCCTACGAGACCGGCGCGATCGCCCGCCAGATGGTGGATGGCCATCTGCTGCTGCGCGAGATGGTGGCGGCCGATGGCGCGGGCGTGCTCGCCCGGGTGGTGGCGCGGCTGGTGGAGACGGCCCGCACGCTGATCGCCATGGAGACGTGGGTGATGCAGCTGGAGCCCGAGGCGCCCTGGTGCGCGCAGGGCGCGACCGTCCGGCAGGGGCGGGCGTTCGGTCTCACCGAGGCGGCGCGCGGCGCGCTCGGCCACTGGATGGTGGTGGAGAAGGGGCTGGTCGCCCGCTACCAGATCATCGCGCCCACCACCTGGAACTTCTCGCCGCGCGACCGGGCCGGGGTGCCCGGCCCGCTGGAGCTGGCTCTGCAAGGCGCTCCGGTGGCGGAGGGCGAGAAGACGCCGGTGAGCGTGCAGCATATCGTGCGGTCCTTCGACCCCTGCATGGTCTGCACGGTGCATTGAGGCCATGGGCGAGGGCGCCGAATTCGTCGTCACGGGCATCGTCCAGGGGGTGGGCTTCCGGCCCTTCGTCTGGCGGCTGGCGCAGCGCCTCCGCCTGGCCGGGGAGGTGCGCAACGCGGGCGATCATGTGGTGATCCGCGCCTTCGGGCCGGCGGCCGCCCTCGATGCGCTCGAAGCCGCCCTTGCCGTCGAGGCGCCGCCGCTCGCCCGGGTGAAGGCGGTGCGCCGGACGCCCTGTCCGGCGGCGCAGCCGGAAGGCTTCCGCATCGTCGAGAGCGCGGCCGGGGCAGTGTCGGTGGGCGTGGTGCCGGATGTGGCCACCTGCCCCGCCTGCCGGGCCGAGATCGCCGATCCGGCCGCGCGGCGCTTCCGCTACGCCTTCACCAACTGCACCGATTGCGGCCCGCGCTTCTCCATCGTGCGCGGCCTGCCCTACGACCGGGCGCGGACCACCATGGCCGGCTTCGCTTTGTGCCCCGCCTGCCGGGCGGAATACGAGGACCCGGCCGACCGCCGCTTCCACGCCCAGCCGGTGGCCTGTCCCGCGTGCGGACCGCGCCTGTGGCTGGAGGATGGGGAGGGCGCCGCTTTGCCGTGGGCCGACCCCGTTGCCGAGGCGGCGCGCCGCCTTGCGGCCGGCGGCATTCTCGCGGTGAAGGGCATCGGCGGCTTCCACATCGCCTGCGCGGCGGCGGACGAGGCGGCGGTGGCCGAGCTGCGCCGCCGCAAGGACCGGCCCGCCAAGCCGCTGGCGGTGATGGCGAACCTGGCCATGGTTGAAGTGCTGTGCGCCATGACGGCGGAGGAGCGCGAGGCGTTGTCCTCCCCTTCCGCGCCCATCGTGCTGCTGCCGCTGCGAGAGGGCGCACCGATCGCCCCCTCGGTGGCGCCGGGCCAGAGCCATCTCGGGGTGATGCTGCCCTATACCCCGCTCCATCATCTGCTGCTCGAAGCCGCCGGCGAGCCGCTGGTGATGACCTCGGGCAACCGCGCCAACGCGCCCCAGGTGTTCGAGGACGCGGCGGCGCGGC
>JAFIHR010000081.1 GCA_017849325.1 Xanthobacter autotrophicus
GACAGCTATTCCTCCACCGCCGACGCCCTGGCGGAGCTTTCCACCACCGGCAGTCCTGAAGCCGCCGCCATCGTCGATGCCCTCGCCGACGGCCGGCTCCTTTATGATCCCGCCACCAAGGCGGTGTACCTCCGCGCCCCCGACGGGACCCTCGCCGACGCCGCCACCGGCGCGACGGTGCCGGCGCCGCCGGGCGAGCTTTCCCCGGTGCGCGCCAACAACCGGGTGCGCCGCGCCATCGAGGCGGCCGCCGGCGCGCTGTCGCTGCTCAACGCGGATCCCGCCAAGCGGCGCGAGGCGGCGGCCGCGGTATTCAAGTCCCGTGATCCGGCGGTGCTGCCCATCGTGGAGAAGGCGCTGTCCCGCGAGAGCGTGCCGGACGTGAAGGCCTCCCTCGCCGAGGCCCGCGCCGCCATCCTCCTCGGCAAGGCCGATGCGCCCGAGGCCGAGCAGCTGGAGGCGGTGGACCTCATCGTCGCGCGCGGCGACCAGGACGCCCTCGGCCTGCTGCGCGGCGTGCCCGCGACCGCCCCCGCCGCGGTGAAGGCGGCGGCGCAGGCCGGCATCGCGTCCATCGAGAGCAATCTCAAGCTCTGGGCGGTGGCGCAGAACGTCTGGTACGGCCTGTCTCTCGGCTCGGTGCTGCTGCTGGCGGCCATCGGCCTTGCCATCACCTTCGGCGTCATGGGGGTCATCAACATGGCCCATGGCGAGATGGTGATGCTGGGCGCCTACACCACGTTCGTGGTGCAGGATGTCATCCGCACCTCGGCGCCCCATCTGTTCGACTGGTCGCTCGCCATCGCGCTGCCGCTCGCCTTCCTGTTCACCGGCCTCGTGGGCATCCTGATCGAGCGCACGGTCATCCGCTTCCTCTATGGCCGGCCGCTGGAGACCCTGCTCGCCACCTGGGGCGTCTCGCTCATCCTGCAGCAGGCGGTGCGCTCCGTCTTCGGTCCCACCAACCAGGAGGTTGGCGCGCCCTCGTGGATGTCGGGCGCGTTCGATCTCGGGCATCTGTCCATCACCTACAACCGGCTGTGGATCATCGTCTTCGCCCTCCTGGTGTTCTTCACCCTGCTGCTGGTGCTGAAGCGCACCCCGCTCGGGCTCTATGTCCGGGCGGTGACGCAGAACCGGCGCATGGCGGCGGCCATGGGCATCCGCACCGGGCGCATCGACGCGCTCACCTTCGGCCTCGGCTCGGGCATCGCCGGCATCGCCGGGGTGGCGCTCTCACAGATCGACAACGTGAGCCCGAACCTCGGCCAGGGCTACATCATCGACAGCTTCATGGTGGTGGTGTTCGGCGGCGTGGGGAACCTCTGGGGCACGCTGGTGGGCGCCTTCACCCTCGGCGTCGCCAACAAGCTCCTGGAGCCCTTCGCGGGGGCGGTGCTGGGCAAGATCCTGCTGCTCGTCTTCATCATCCTGTTCATCCAGAAGCGCCCGCGCGGCCTGTTCGCGCTCAAGGGCCGGGCGGTGGAATCATGAGAAGCGCCATCATCGATCGCACCGGCGGCATCTTCCTCGTCCTCGTGCTGGCGGCGGCGGTGCTCGTTCCCGCCTCGAACCTGCTGCTGCCGCCGTCGAGCCCGCTGCACGTGCCCGACTACATGATCCCGCTCATCGGCAAGTATCTGTGCTACGCGCTGCTCGCCGTGGCGGTGGACCTGGTGTGGGGCTATTGCGGCGTGCTCTCGCTCGGCCACGGCGCCTTCTTCGCGCTCGGCGGCTATGCCATGGGCATGTATCTGATGCGCCAGATCGGCGCGCGCGGCGTCTACGGCAATCCCGAGCTGCCCGACTTCATGGTGTTCCTGAACTACAAGGAGCTGCCCTGGTTCTGGCACGGCTTCGACCTCTTCCCCTTCGCCATGCTGATGGTGCTGGTGGTGCCGGGGCTGCTGGCCTTCGTGTTCGGCTGGTTCGCCTTCCGCTCGCGGGTGACCGGGGTCTATCTCTCGATCATCACCCAGGCCATGACGTTCGCGCTGATGCTCGCCTTCTTCCGCAACGACATGGGCTTCGGCGGCAACAACGGCCTCACCGATTTCAAGGACATCCTCGGCTTCTCGGTGCAGGCGCCGGCGACGCGGCTCGTGCTGTTCTCGCTCTCGGCGCTGGCGCTAGCGCTCGGCTACGTCATCTGTCGGGCGCTGGTGACCTCGAAATACGGCAAGGTGCTGGTGGCGGTGCGCGATGCGGAGAGCCGCACCCGCTTCCTCGGCTACCGGGTGGAGAATTACAAGCTGCTCGCCTGGACCGTCTCGGCCATGCTGGCGGGGGTGGCCGGCGCGCTCTATGTGCCGCAGGTCGGCATCATCAATCCGAGCGAGTTCGCCCCGGCCCAGTCCATCGAGATGGTGATCTGGGTGGCGGTGGGCGGGCGCGGCACGCTGGTGGGCGCCGCGCTCGGCGCGCTCATCGTGAACGCGGGCAAGACCTGGTTCACCGGGGCCTTCCCCGAGGCCTGGCTGTTCGCCCTCGGCGCGCTGTTCGTGCTGGTGACGCTGTTCATGCCCAAGGGCGTGCTGGGCCTGTGGTCGAGCCTTGCCGAGCGCTTCCGCAAGCCGCCGCCGGCGGTCGCCCCGCCTGCCCCAACGCCCGCGGAGTGAGCGCCATGCCCGAAATCAGGACCCTCGATCCCGGCCCCGCCGTCAAATGCCCGGGCGCCATCTCCCTGGAGGTGGACGACGCCCGCCTCGCGGCCGACCGGGCAGCGGCCAACCCGCTCGCGGTGACCTCGGCGCTGCTCTATCTCGACGCCATCACCGTCTCGTTCGACGGCTTCCGGGCGCTCAATTCGCTCTCCCTCGTCATCGGCGAGCACGAGATGCGAGCCATCATCGGCCCGAACGGCGCCGGCAAGACCACCATGATGGACGTCATCACCGGCAAGACCCGGCCCAACACCGGCACCGCGCTGTTCGCCGGGACCTACGACCTCACCGCCCTGGACGAGGCGGCCATCGCCGAGCTCGGCATCGGCCGCAAGTTCCAGACCCCCACGGTGTTCGACATGCACACGGTGGAGGACAACATCCTGCTGGCGGTCCAGGCCGACCGGCATGCCTTCGCCAACATCCGCTGGCGCCGCACCGCCTGGGAGAAGGTGCGGGTGGGGGAGATCCTGGAACGGGTGCGCCTGCAGGACCACCGCTTCCGCAAGGCCGGCGACCTCTCCCACGGCCAGAAGCAGTGGCTGGAGATCGGCATGCTGCTCGCCCAGGAGCCGCGCCTCCTCCTGGTGGACGAGCCGGCCGCCGGCATGACCGACCAGGAGACCGCCGACACCGCGGTGCTCCTGAAGGAGATCGCCAAGACCCGCTCGGTGGTGGTGGTGGAGCACGACATGCAGTTCGTGCGCGACCTCGACGTGAAGGTGACCGTGCTGCACGA
>JAFIHR010000082.1 GCA_017849325.1 Xanthobacter autotrophicus
GGGTGCCGTTCTCCGCCCCCTTGCGCTCCTCGAAGGGCTTCAGCGTCACCACGATGAAGGCGGAGTTGGCCTGCGAGTAATTGTCGATGAAGTTGAGGCCGATGACGGAGGTGTAGTCCTCCACCGTATGCTCTTCCTTCAAGAGCGCCTCGGCCTTGCAGATCACCTCCGTGGTGCGGCCCACCGAGGCGCCGCCGGGCAGCTGCACCACCACGAAGAAGGCGCCCTGGTCGTCCTCGGGCAGGAAGCCCGTGGGCGTCACCTTCGACAGGCCGAGGATGCCGCCGCCGGCCACCAGCACCGCCACCAGCCCGACGAGGGAGATGCGCACCAGGCGCGCCACCAGCGAGCCATAAGCGTCGCGCACCCAGTCGATGCCGCGCATCACATAGCCGATGGGGCCTTTCTTCGGCCCGTGGGAGGGCTTCAGCAGGATGGCGCAGAGGGCCGGCGAGAGGGTCAGCGCATTGATGGCGGAGAGGAACATGGCCACCGCCACCGTCACCGCGAACTGGCGGAACAGCTCGCCCGAGATGCCGGGAATGAACGCCACCGGCACGAACACCGAGAGCAGCACCAAAGTGATGGCGATGATCGGCGCGGTGATCTCGGCCATGGCCGTCTTGGTGGCCTCGGCGGGAGTGAGCTCGGGATGCTCCTCCATCACCCGCTCGACGTTCTCCACCACCACGATGGCATCATCCACCACGATGCCGATGGCCAGCACCACCGCCAGCAGCGACACCGAGTTGGCCGAATAGCCGATGGCGTTGAGCACGATGAAGGCGCCGATCAGGCTCACCGGCACGGCGAGGGTGGGGATCAGGGTCGCCCGGAAGCTGCCGAGGAACAGGAACACCACCAGCACCACCAGCACGAAGGCCTCGATGAGGGTCTTCTGCACCTCATGGATGGTCTCGGTGACGAACACGGTGGGGTCGTAGGTGACCTTCCATTCGAGGTCCTCGGGGAAGGCCTGCGCCAGCTCGGCCATGCGCTTCCTCACCGCCGTGATGGTGGAGATCGCATTGGCGCCGGGCGACTGGTAGAGCGCCAGCACCGCCGCCGGGCCGCCGTTGAACAGGGTCTCGCGGTCGAGATTGGCGGCGCCCAGCTCAAGGCGCGCCACGTCGCCGAGCCGCAGCACCGAGCCGTCCGGATTGGTGCGCAGGATGATCTTCTCGAAATCCTCGATGGTGGAGAGCCGGCCCTTGGTGCGCAGATTGAGCTGCAGCTGCTGGTCGCTGGCAATGGGCCGCGCGCCCACCCGGCCCACGGCGGCCTGCACGTTCTGGGCGCGGATGGCGGCAACGATGTCGGCGGTGGTGAGGTTGAGGCCGGTGAGCCGGTCGGTCTTCACCCAGGCGCGCACCGCATAGTCCTGCGGGCCCCACAGCGCGGCGTCGCCGACGCCGGGGATGCTCTTCAGCTCGTCAAGAATATTGATGGTGACGTAATTGGAGATGAACAGCGGGTCATGGGTCTTCTTCGGCGCGTAGACCGCCAGCACGCCCAGCAGCGCGGAGGATTTCTTCTTCACCACCACGCCCTGGCGCTTCACGTCCTCCGGCAGCTTGGAGAGCGCCACCTGCACCCGGTTGTTCATGTTGACGGTGTTGATGTCCGGGTCGGTGCCCAGCTCGAACGAGCCGGTGAGCGTGTAGGAGCCGTCGTCGCCCGAGACGCTCTTCATGTAGATGAGCTTGTCCACGCCCACCACCTGGGCCTCGATGGGCTGGGCGACGGTGGCGTCCACCACGTCGGCGGAGGCGCCGGGATAGAAGGTGGTCACCGCCACCTGGGGCGGGATGATGTCGGGATACTGCGCCACCGGGATGGCGAGCAGTGACAGCGCGCCGGCGATGACCGTGACGATGGCGATGACGATCGCCAGCCGCGGGCGATCGACGAAGACCGATGAGAGCATGGCTCAGCCCCCGAGCGCGGGAACGGGGGTGGCGCGCACGGCCGCGCCCGGCTTCAGGCTCTGGAAGCCCTCGATGATCACCGGCGCGCCGGCGGCAAGGCCCTCGCTGACGATCACGTCCGCGCCGCGACCGCCCGAGGCGATCTTGACCCGTTTCACCACCGCCTTGCCGTCCTCCACCGCGAAGACATAGAGCCCGGCCTGATCGGCGATGAGCGCGGCCTGGGGAATGACCACCTTCTCCTCGGGCGCGCCGGTCTTCAGCTCCACCCGCACCAGCTCGCCGTCGATGAGCTTGCCGTTGGGGTTGGGCAGGTCGGCGCGCAGGGTCACCGTGTCGGTGGTGCGGTTGACGCTCACATCGACGAAATTGACCTTGCCCACCTGGTCGTAGACCGAGCCGTCGGCGAACTTGATGCGCACCTCGAGGCTGCCCACGTCGGTGATCTTCTGCTCCTTCTGGGCCTGCAGCAGGTCGCGCTGGCTGACCGGGAAGGTCACATACATGGGATCCTGGCTGACGATGGTGGCCAGCACGCCGCTGTCCGGCCCCACGATGTGGCCCTTGGTCACCGCGGTGCGGCCGATGCGGCCGGTGATGGGGGCGGTGATGTCGGTGTAGCCGAGATTGATCTTGGCCGTGTTGAGCGCCGCCTCGGCGGAGAGGATGGCGCCCTGGGACTGCTGCTCGTTGGCCACCGCCTGGTCGCGCGCCACCACCGTGCCGGCGTTCTTGTCCACCAGCTCCTGGGCGCGCTGGCGCTGGATCTTGGCGAGGTCGAGGGCGGCCTTGGCGCGCTCCAGATCGCCCTGCGCCTGCTGCACGTCGGCCTCGAAGAGCGGCTTCTCGATGCGGTAGAGGGGCGCGCCCTCCTTCACCGTCTCGCCTTCCTTGAAGAGGACGGCCTCCAGCATGCCCTTCACCCGGGCGCGGATCTCCACCCGCTCGGGCGCCTCCACGCGGCCGACGAACTCCATGGCCGGGGTGATGGGCTTCAGATTGGCGTAGACCACGCCGACGGGGATCGCATTGGCATCGCCTGCGCCCGGGGAAGGCTTCTCCTGGGCGGCCGCCGGCGCGAGGCCGCCGGGCGCGAGGGCGAGACATGACGCGACCACGGCCGTGATCGCCACTCCGGAGACCGTCCGCACCATTCCCGCCTCCCGTTCGCGCCATATCGGCCGGTCGCTTCCACCGCGAAGCGCGCCCCCCGGTCCGATGCACCGCGGCCTTCCCGGCCGCCTGCCCTAAGGCGGTACGGGAAGGAACGTGGGCAAGGCGTTTCACTTGCCCAATGCTTTGCCGGCATCATGCATTGCAGCATCGAATGCCGAATTTCCCGGCCACGATAGTGCGAACTCTTGGCGCAGGAAAGAGGAAGTCGATCCGACGCGGCAAGAGGGCGCGCACGGGCGCCGCTGGGGAACCGTGCTTTTCCTCGCTTTTCCGCGGCGCCGGCGGAATAGTTGGACGGGCTGGCAGGGGGCCCGGGCGGCGCCCATCGAACAGCAGCACGCCGCGGCACGGCGGCGGCGGGGAGGACCCATGAGCCCCAGCGATGCCTCCGGACCGGCAGACCTTGCGATCACGACGCGCGGGCGGAACCTGTTCGCGCACGACGTCAACCTGTCCCGGGCGCTGGCGCACCACGCTCCCGAGCTGCTCGCCCGCCACGGCGCCATGCTGCATGCTCTGGGCGCCTTCTGCGGCGGCGAACTCGACGCCCAGGCCGATTACAGCGACCGCCATGCGCCGCCGCTCCTCACCCGCGCCCTCGACCAGCCGGCGGCGCCCACCAGGCGCGTCGCCGCCATCCTCTTGAACGAGCGCTACAAGGCCTGCCAGCAACGGCTCTACGAGCACGGGCCGCTCGCCGCGATTCTCGATCCCGTGGCGCCGGCACCGCACCTGCTGGCCTTCGTGACCCAGTACCTCGCCTCCTCCGCCGACATCTCCACCGGCTGCCCCTTCGCCATGACCCATCCGGTGGCGCTGGCGCTGGCGGCGAGCGCTGCGCCGGTGCTGCGGGAGAAGTTCCTGCCGCAGATGCGGCGCACCGACGGCCAGACCCCCATCGGCGGCACCTGGGCCACCGAGCGTCACGGCGGCAGCGACGTGGCGCGCACCGCGACCCGGGCCGTGCCCCAGCCGGACGGCACGGTGCGCCTCTACGGCCACCAATGGTTCGCCAGCGCCGCCGGCTTCGACCGCTGGCTCGCCCTCAAGACGGCGCGGGCCGAGGGTGCGCCGGAGGGGGCGGCCGGCCTCGGCCTCTATCTGGTGCCGAGCCATCTGGACGTGGACTGGGATGCACACCGCCTGAGCCATCCCAACCCCATGGAAATCACCGATCTCAAGCGCAAGATGGGCACCCGCGGCCTTCCCACCGCGGAGGTGGAGCTTGACGGCACCGTTGCCTATGAGATCGCGCCGCCCGGCGAGGGCCTCAGGGCCATGATGGCGGCGCTCGGCTGCAGCCGGGTGCACAATGCCATGGCGGCGGCCGGCGTGATGGCCCGCGCCTTCGCCGAGGCGCTGAGCTGGGCGGCCAGCCGCGAGGCCTTCGGGGCGCGGATCATCACCCGGCCGATGGTCCGCAAGCGCCTGCTCGACATCATGGCCGAGGGGATGGCCGGGACGGCGCTCGCCGTCGAGGCGGCGCGCAGCTTCGATGCGGCGGCAGCCGATCCCGGCCGGCAGGCGTGGCTGCGGGTCGCCACGGCCCTCGCCAAATACCGGACCGCCAAGCAGGCGACCGCCTGCGCCGAGATGGCGCTGCGGCTCGGCGCCGGCAACCATTACACCGAGGATTTCCCCATCGAGCGCGTGCTGCGCGATGCGCACGCGCTCGCCGTCTGGGAAGGCCCGGAGGAGGTTCAGGCGCTGGA
>JAFIHR010000416.1 GCA_017849325.1 Xanthobacter autotrophicus
CACCTTCCGCAGGTGGCGGCGGCGCGCAGCGCGGGGACCAATCCGGGCCACGCCTCGCTGCCGGCGCTGGACCTCGACGGCAAGCGCGTCCTGACCACCTCCGCCGTGGTGGCGCCGCTCGACTGGCTGGTCTTCATCGAGCTGCCCGAGCATGAGGCGCGCGCCCCGCTCTATGCCGCGCTGGCGCGATCGCTGGTGCTGACGCTGGCCGGACTGGTGCTCGCCTTCGTCGCCGCCCTGCTGCTGGCCCGGCACATGGTCGTTCCCATCCGGTCGCTGGCCGCCGGCGCCCAGCAGATCGGCGTCGGCGCCCTCGACCATCGCATCGAGATCAGGACGCGCGACGAGCTCGGCGCCCTGGCGCACCAGTTCAATTCCATGGCGCGCCGGCTTCAGGGCTCCTACGAGGGCCTCGAACGCAAGGTCGACGAGCGGACGCGGAAGCTCCAGGAGGCCAATCTGGCGAAGTCCCGCTTCCTGGCGGTGGCGAGCCACGATCTTCGCCAGCCGCTGCATGCGCTGAACCTGCTCGTCGCGCAGCTGAGCAGCACGCCCGACCGCGCCGAGCGGGAGCGCCTGACGCGCAACATCGCCTCGTCCGTCGACAGCATGAACCGGCTCTTCAACGAGCTGCTCGACATCTCGCGGCTCGATGCCGGCGCCCTCACGCCGCGCATCGTCGCCTTTCCGGTCGAGGACGTGCTGTCGCGGACCGAGGCCACCTTCTCGGCCGCCGCGCGCGAGAAGGGACTGCACTTCCGGGTGGTGAAGAGCTCGGCCTGGGTGGAGAGCGATTCCATCCTGCTGGGCCGCATCCTGCTCAATCTCGTCTCGAACGCGGTGCGCTATACCTCCGTCGGCGGGGTCGTGGTCGGCTGCCGGCATGTCGCGGGGGCGCTGCGCATCGACGTGTGCGACACCGGCGCGGGGATCGCCGAGGACCAGCAGCGCGCCATCTTCGGCGAGTTCTACCGGATCCAGCACGACGGCCACGAGGTGGGCGAAGGGCTGGGGCTGGGGCTCGCCATCGTCGAGCGGCTGTGCACGCTGCTCGAACATCCCCTCGTGCTGACCTCGGCCCGCGGCCGGGGCTCCCGCTTCTCCATCACGCTGCCCATGGCGCCCGCCGGCGCGCGTGTCGTCCGCAGCGAGCCGGCGCTGCCGCAGGCCGACGTGCTGCGCGGCCGGCTGGTGGTGGTGATCGATGACGACCCGCTGGTGCGCGAAGGCACGCAGGGCCTGCTGACAAGCTGGGGCTGCCGCGTCGTGGCGGCCGACTCGAGCGCCGCGGCGAGCCAGCATCTCGACGGCACCGCGCCGGACCTGATCATCTCGGATCTGCATCTCGCGGGCGGCGGCACGGGGGTCGCGGCGATCGACGACCTGCGGCGGAGATTTGGCGCGGCCGTGCCCGCCTTCCTGATCAGCGGCGACATCTCCGTCGGGCAGACCGGCAAGGTCGGCCCGCACGGTCACGCGCTGCTGCACAAGCCGGTGAGCCCGATGGTGCTCCGCGCCATGATGACGGCCACGCTGAACCGCTCCGATGCGGCCTGAGCGCGGGCGCGGCCCTCATTTATCGAGCGGGGGCAGTGACCAGCCGAGCCGGGTCACGGCGAGCACCGCCTCGGTCCTGTTGTTCACGTCGAGCGCCTTCAGGATCGCCGAGACATGGTTCTTCACGGTGGGCTCGGCGAGATCGAGATGCCGGCAGATGAGCTTGTTGCTCTTCCCCTGCATCATCAGGGCGAGGACATCGAGCTGGCGCTCGGTGAGCCCCAGATCGGACGGCGTGGGCCCCTGGCGATCCGGCCTCGGATCGGGCTGCGGCGCGGGCTCCGGGTCCCGGTCGAGGATCTCGGGGGGTATGTAGACGCCGCCCGCCAGCACCAGACGCAGCGCGCCGAGCAGCACGTCGCGGGTCGCGGTCTTGGCGATGAACCCCTGCGCGCCGACCGCCAGCGACTTGAGCACATTGTCCCGGTCGCAGAAGGCCGACAGCATCACCACGGCGATCGCCGGATGGTTGCTGCGCAGCTCCGCCAGCATCTCCAGCCCGTCGCGGTCCGG
The DNA here is from genome assembly GCA_017849325.1 of Xanthobacter autotrophicus. Lineage (GTDB taxonomy): Bacteria > Pseudomonadota > Alphaproteobacteria > Rhizobiales > Xanthobacteraceae > Xanthobacter > Xanthobacter autotrophicus_B. The sequence continues at coordinate 2,071 of JAFIHR010000416.1, forward strand.
CAGCCTGAGGTCGAGGAGCACGAGGGCGATGTCCTCGTTCCGGGCGATCAGGTCGTCGGCCTCGCGCCCGCTCTGCGCCTCGTAGACCTCAGCCGAGCCATCGATCTCGCGCAGAACGCTGCGCATGGCTTCGCGGATGAGGACATGGTCGTCGACCAGCAGGATCTTCACACCGCAGCTCCCTCATTGCGGCCGTCCCGGCTCCGTGACGCCTATCAGCTACCGAGGCGAATCGCCACCCGTTCGGAGCGCGCGCTTCTCCTGGCTCGCACCTGCGACGGCGGCCGCCGGCCAGACCACGACTGCCGCAACGGCAAGCGGGGAGACCCCGGGGCCGCGCCGGGCTCGCCGTCGGCGAACGGAAAGTACGCCGGCCGCAACGCCCGGCCGGAAGCCGGCGGGCATCTCGTCGCAGGCGTCCTCGACCGCGGATGCGACCCGCAAGCCCGCAATCCAGCAGGGCTAAACCCGAGCCCGTCCCGAGCCGCCCCCGCCGGCTTCGTCCATCGGAGGTTGTGCTGTTGCCGAAGCGGTGGTGGATAGGATAGCCTCTCCTCGATCGACATCCGGCGCTGCAATTAATTCACGTCAATACAATTATTTAGGACAAATCGGTCCGCCAGGCTGCCTTTCCGGGCGATCCTGGCTGCTCGCGCCGGTCCGGGCCGTTCGCCCATCAGGTGTCGCGACAGTAGAAGACGAGGAGGCCTCTTATGAGTGACGACCTTGAGATCCAAGGTGCTGGCGGCGTCACTGCGACCACGGTACCTGCAGGACGGCGATGGGGAGCGGCGTGGCGCGCGCAGGGCAGCGCGATCCTGGCTGCGGTGATCGCATTCGCCGGCATGGCGGCCGGCGCCTCGACGCAGGCCCGGGCGCAGGAGACGGCGGCAAAGCCCAACATCCTCGTCATCTTCGGCGACGACGTCGGGCAGTCGAACCTCAGCGCCTACACCCACGGCATCGTCGGCTACAAGACGCCGAACATCGACCGCATCGCCAACGAAGGCATGATGTTCACGGATTACTATGCCGAGAACAGCTGCACCGCCGGCCGCGCGACCTTCATCACCGGCCAGTCCGCCTTCCGCACCGGCCTCACCAAGGTCGGCGTGCCGGGGTCGCCGATCGGCCTGCAGGACCGCGACGTCACCCTCGCCCAGGCCCTCAAGCCGCTCGGCTATGCCACGGGCCAGTTCGGCAAGAACCATCTGGGCGACCAGGACCGCTTCCTGCCCACCAATCACGGCTTCGACGAGTTCTTCGGCAACCTCTACCACCTCAACGCGGAAGAGGAGCCGGAGCGGCCGTACTGGATGAGCAACAATCCGGCGTTCCTCAAGTCCTATAATCCGCGCGGCGTGATCAAGTCTTCGGCGGACGGCAAGATTGAAGACACCGGCCCGTTGACCGTCAAGCGCATGGAGACGATCGACGACGAGACCACCGACGCCGCGATCGACTTCATCACCCGGCAGGTGAAGGCCAAGCGCCCCTTCTTCACCTGGATGAACTTCACCCGCATGCACATCTTCACCCATGTCCGCGAAGCCTATCGCGGCAAGGGCGGCCTCGGCCCGCGCGGCAACGAATATGCCGACGGCATGTGGGAGATGGACCAGGATGTGGGCAAGCTGCTGAAGACGCTCGATGACCTCGGCGTGGCCGACAACACCATCGTCGTCTTCACCACGGACAACGGCCCGAACTTCTTCACCTGGCCCGATGCCGCCACATCGCCCTACCGCAGCGAGAAGGATTCCAACTGGGAAGGCGCCTTCCGCGTGCCCGCCATGGTGCGCTGGCCCGGCAAGATCAAGCCGGGGCAGGTCAGCAACGGCATGTTCTCGGGCCTCGACTGGTTCCCGACGATCATGGCCGCGGTCGGCGACACCACCATCAAGGACCGCCTGCTGAAGGGAACCCAGCTCGGCGACAAGACCTTCAAGGTCCACCTCGACGGCTACAACCAGCTGCCGATGCTGACCGGGCAGACCGACAAGTCGGCCCGCACCGAGTTCTATTACTTCGACGACGACGGCGAGCTCGTGGCCATGCGCTACGACAACGTGCTGCCGGGGGCGACCAATCCCATGGCGTGGAAGATCGTCTTCTGCGAGCAGACCGCGCAGGGCGGGTTCCAGATCTGGCGCCAGCCCTTCACCTGCCTGCGCACGCCGAAGATCTACAACCTGCGCATGGACCCCTACGAGCGCGGCGACATCGGTCCCACCACCACCTACGACAAGTGGAACGTGGACAATGTGTACCTGATCTTCGAGGGCATCCGGCGCGGGACGGAGTTCCTGCAGACCTTCGTCGAGTATCCGCCGAGCCAGGTGCCGGCGTCCTTCTCCATCGACCAGGCGGTCCAGCAGCTCAAGAGCGAGCTGCAGCGCCAGCAGGAGCAGAAGGCGCAGGAGAAGAAGTAGAGCGCACGGTCGCCGGCCGCGCTCGCAGCGGCCGGCGACACCCTTTGCATTCCCGAGGCCGCGGCCCATCGGTGTTGGAGCGTTGATGTCTGACCGCTCACGCGCGCGCCTCGCTGTCCCGACACCGGAAAGCACCACGACGGCGCCAAGACCGGCGATGGCACCAAGACCGGCGATGGCGATGGCGTCCGCCCTGCTGTTCGCGTCCGGCGCCGCGGCCCTGGTGTATCAGGTGCTCTGGGCCAAGCAGCTCTCCCTCGTCGTCGGCGTCGACATTCATGCGATCACCATCGCCATCGGCGCCTTCTTTGCCGGGCTCGGCTTCGGCGGGGTGCTGATCGGCCGCCGTGCCGACGGCATGCTCCGGCCGGCGCGGTTCTATGCCGGCCTGGAACTGGGCGTCGCCGCATCCGGTGTCGCCGTCACCTGGGCTCTCGCCCGGATCGCCCCCCTGTTCGCCACGCTTGAGGCGCAGCAGCCCTGGCTCGCCTGGCTGATGCTGCTCGCGATCGTCGCCGTCCCGCCGTTCCTGATGGGTGGAACGCTTCCCGTTCTGGTGCGCGCGGTCGCGCCCCCCGGGGGCGGGATCGGCGCGGCCACCGGGCGCCTTTATGCGGCCAACACCGCCGGCGCCATCGTCGGGGCCCTGGGGACGACCTTCCTCCTCATTCCGGGGTTCGGGGTGCAGGGCGCGGCCCTGGCGGCCGCTCTCGCCAATGTCGCCGCGGCGCTCGGGAGCCTGGCCCTGCAACGGCACGGCGAGCCGGCGGTGGCGCCGCGCGCCGCCGACGCGACCGAGCCTTCCGGCGGGCGCCTCGCGCTCGTTCTCTATGCGGTGGCCGGCGGCATCGCGCTCGGATACGAGGTCGTGTGGTCGCAGGCGATCGTGCAGTTTCTCAGCACCCGTGTCTTTGCCTTCTCCATCGTCCTCGCCACCTATCTCGTC
>JAFIHR010000083.1 GCA_017849325.1 Xanthobacter autotrophicus
ACGCCGGACAGCCTCGCCGACCGGGTGCTCGCCCAGGAGCACGTGATCTACCCGCTCGGCCTGGAGCTCCTCGCCGCCGGCCGGCTGAGCGTGGCGGAGGAGCGGGTGATGGTGGCCGGGGCGAAGGGCGCCGCGGCCCCGCTCATCGCGCCGCTGGTCTAGGGGGCGGGGCGGCCCTCAGGCGCCGCCCTCGGCCTCCTCCTCTTCCTCCGGGCGGTTGCGGCCGCGCACCACCAGGCAGATCCCCACCACCAGGATGGCGCCGATGGTGCTTGCCAGATAGTGGGGCAGCGGCGCCGCATGCAGGCCGATGGGCGAATGCGGATCCGCCTGGACCAGGGCCGGGTCGAACTGCTGCATGAAAGCGAGCGTCGTCACGTCGCCCACCAGCATCTCGCCGGCGATCCAGCCGAGTAGCGCGGCGCCCGCCCATACCAGCACCGGGAAGCGGGTGAGCAGCGCCAGCACCACCTGCGAGCCGAACACGATCAGCGGGACGGTGAGCAGCAGCCCGAAGACGAACAGCTCCGGATGCCCCTTCGCCGCCGCCGCGATGGCCACCACATTGTCGAGGCTCATCACCGCATCGGCGATGGCGATGGTGCGCACCGCCTTCCACAGGCTGTCGGCGGCGGCCACCTCATGGGCCTCGCCCTCGTTGTCGGTGACGAGCTTCACGGCGATCCAGATCAGCAGCAGCGCGCCCAGCACCTTCAGGAAGGGGACGCCCAGCAGCAGCGACACCGCCATGGCGAACATGATGCGCAGCACCACCGCCGCGCCCGCGCCGAGGATGATGCCCCATTTGCGCTGCTTCGGCGGCAGGGAGCGGCAGGCGAGCGCGATCACCACCGCATTGTCCCCCGACAGCAGAAGATCGATCCAGATGATCTGCAGCAGTGAGATCCAGAAGGTGGGGGCGGTGAAATCCATGGGTATGCTCCGGGCGGGTCGCCGCAGGGGGCGAAGGGCGGACGACGGCCCGCGTCGATCTGGTGAACTTAAGTCAGCCAACGGATGGGGCAAGACGGCGCTGCAATGCAAGCGCTTGACCCATTGGATGGCGATGCGGCCGGGGTCATGGGCCTGCCGGCCGGGTCAGCGCGGCAGGGCGACGCCGGTGCGCACCCGTGGCGCAAAGCGCTCCGGAGCGGCCAAAGCCTTGATGTCGGCAGGGTCCCGCTGGCGGTGATCCTCGGCCATGCAGGCGGCGCGGAAGGAAGGCGATGCCGGTGGGCGGGGTGCGCAACCCGCGGCGCGCGCCGGCAGGGTGAGAGGCCCGGCGTTCTGGGGAAAGGACCGTCACCCCGAGGCACCCGGAGCGGCAGCCGGCGCCGCGCGCCACGCTGCCTCGCTGGGACGGATGGGAGGATGGCGCCCCGCGCCGCCGCAGAGGATGCGGCGATGCGGGGCGGTCCGTCTCAGCCGACGATCTCGTTGCCGGAGAAGAACTGGGCGATCTCGATCGCCGCATTCTCCGGGCTGTCGGAGCCGTGGGCGGAATTGGCCTCGATGGATTCGGCGAACAGCTTGCGGATGGTGCCCTCGGCCGCATTGGCCGGATTGGTGGCGCCCATCACCTCGCGATATTTCGCCACGCCGTCTTCGCCTTCCAGCACCTGCACCACCACGGGACCCGAGGTCATGAAGGCGACGAGATCGCCGAAGAACGGCCGCTCGCGATGGACGGCATAGAAGGTCTCGGCCTGGTCGCGCGTCATGAGGATGCGCTTCTGCGCCACGATGCGCAGGCCGGCCTTTTCGATGACGGCGTTGATGGCGCCGGTGAGATTGCGACGCGTGGCGTCGGGCTTGATGATCGAGAAGGTGCGCTCGATCGCCATTTTGGACCGTCCTGTGGTTTGATCGGAAAGAAGACCGCGCTCACGCGGGGCCGCAGTGCTCTAGCAGCCCCCCGGGAGGGGAGCAAGCAACGGTGCGGGCGGACGGCGCATCGGTGCCATGCGTCGAAGCTAGCGGGAGGGCGGCACGGCCGGGCCGAGCAGGGCATCGAGGGCGTGCTCCACCGCCGCCCCGGCCGGATAGGCCACGGGCACGCCGAGCACCCGCGGCCAGAACAGGGGCTCCTTGATGGCGCCGAGGAATTGCGCGGCGGCGAGGGCGGGATCGGTGCCCGCGGGCAGGCGTCCGGCCCGGACGAGGGACGCCAGATAGACCGAAAGCCCCTGCACCGCAGGCTCCTTGCCGGCGGCGAAGAAGGTGCGCGACAGCTCGGGAAAGCGCGGCGCCTCGGCGATGACGAGCCGCAGCAGGGGGATGATGTCCGGCCGGTCCCAATGCTCCTGCAGGCGGTCGAGATAGGCGCGCAGGACGATCCGGGGGTCTTCGTCGATGTCGGACGGGAGCAGGGGCGCGCCGGTGAGGTGCGACCAGGATTCGCTGATCACCGCGCCGAACAGCTCCGCCTTGCCGGGAAAGTGCTGGTAGAGCGTGCGCTTGGAGACCGGGGCCGCGGCGGCGATGGCGTCCATGGAGGTGCCGCCATAGCCGTGCTCCAGGAACAGGGCGCGCGCCGCCTTGCGGATGCGGGCCGCCGTGCCGCGCGGGTCCTTTGGCGCGGCCGCAGGCTTCGGCGGGAGAGTGTCCTTCGGGGTCGGAGCCATTGACAGTTACAGACCGGTATGTAAACTACACGGTGTAGTTTGTTTGTCGCGGATGCACGCGGCGGATCGCCAGCGCCGCCTTGCTCCGCCCCTTCCCCCGTCCTCCTACATCATGAGGTCCCCCATGGACCACCGTCCTCTCGGTCGCTCGGGTCTTTCCGTGTCCGCCATCGGCCTCGGCTGCATGGGCATGTCCGAATTCTACGGCCCCAGCGATGAGGCCCAGTCGCTCGAAACCCTCGCCGCCGCCCTCGATCTCGGCATCGATTTCCTCGACACCGCGGATATGTACGGCTGCGGCCACAATGAGGAGCTGCTCGGCCGCTTCCTGAAGGGCCGGCGCGACCAGGTGGTGCTCGCCACCAAGTTCGGCAATGTGCGCGGGCCCAACGGCGAGCGCCTCGGCGTGTGCGGCACGCCCGACTACGTGGCCAGCGCCTGCGAGGCGAGCCTGAAGCGTCTCGGCACCGATGTGATCGACCTTTATTACCAGCACCGGGTCGATCCCAAGACCCCCATCGAGGAGACGGTGGGGGCCATGAAGGCGCTGGTGGAGGCCGGCAAGGTGCGCCATCTCGGCCTGTCCGAATGCTCCATCGAGACGCTGAAGCGGGCCCATGCGGTCCATCCCATCAGCGCGGTGCAGATCGAATATTCCCTGTGGAGCCGCGAGCCCGAGGCGGGAATGCTCGACGCCTGCCGCGAGATCGGCGCCGCCTTCGTCGCCTACAGCCCCCTCGGGCGGGCCTTCCTCACCAACACCGTGGCGAGCCCCGAGGCGCTCTCGCCCGAGGATTTCCGCCGCTCGAACCCGCGCTTCGTGGGCGAGGCCTTCGCCCAGAACCACCGCCTGACCGAGGCGCTGGCCGATTTCGCGGCGGCCAAGGGCGCGAGCGCGGCGCAGATCGCCCTCGCCTGGATCCTCAACAAGCAGGACCATGTGATCCCGATCCCCGGGACCCGGCGCGTCACCTATCTGAAGGAGAACGCGGCCGCCACGGCGATCCGCCTGTCCCCCGAGGAGGTGGCGACGCTGGACGCCTTGTTCCCGCCCGCCGCCGTCGCCGGCACCCGCTATCCCGAAGCCGCCATGGCCGGCCTCGGCCTGTGAGGCGTCGGCCGCCGGGCCGTCAGTCGCGGGCACGGCTCCGGTCCCGGGGTGGGCATCCGTCCGCCCCGGGAGGCTGCCGGCGTCAGAAGCGCCGCTTCAGGAACGCCGCGCCCTCGAAATCCATCACCAGCTCGCCGTGCTGGTTGGTGCCGGTGTTGTAGGTACGCACGATGCCCCATTTGGGCTTCGAGCGGCTCTCGACCTTTTCCTTCACCTCGGTGGTGTAGGTGATAGTGTCGCCGGCATAGACCGGCTTCAGCCAGCGCAGGTTGGTGAAGCCCGGAGAGGGCCCGCCGCCGCCGGAGCTGGCGTCGGGATGCGTCTGCTGGTGGGCCATCAGGCATTTCATCCACACCGCCACCGTGTGCCAGCCCGAGGCGATGATGGCGCCATAGGGCGAGCGCTTGGCCGCCTCCTCGTCCAGGTGGAACGGCTGGGGATCGTAGGCGCGGGCGAAGGCGAGCATCTCCTCGCGGCTGAAGGTGTGCCGGCCGAGCACCTCCTTCGCGCCGATCTCGACAGTCTCGAAATATCTCATGGCGGATTCCTCACGCGAGGCGCGCTCCCGGATTGCGGCGGCCGATCATGATGACGCAGACCTGATCGAGGGCGACGGTCTTGTCGGCCTTCAGCAGCTCGAAGCGGAAGCTCACGAGGCCCATCTCGGGCCGGCTCTTCGAGGTGCGCGCCTCCATCACCGTGCGGCGCAGGGTGAGCACGTCGTTGGGGAACACCGGGGCGAGCCATTTGTTCTCGCTCACCCCCGGCGAGCCCATGGAGGCGGTGCGCAGCAGGAAGCCGTCGCAGATCAGCCGCATCATGATGGCGCAGGTGTGCCAGCCGGAGGCGGCGAGCCCGCCCAGCATGGAGGCTTTGCCCGCCTGCTCGTCCACATGCATGGGCTGAGGGTCGTATTCCTTGGCGAAGGAAATGATCTCCTCCGCGCTCACCTTGTGGGAGCCGAAGGTCCGCACCTCGTCGGTCACGAAGTCCTCGAAGAAGAGATCCTGCACCTCGCCCCTCCCTTTGATCTTGATGTGATCCAAAGGGAGGTTGCCGCGGACGTCAAGGCGCGGCGGACGGTGCGCACAGCGCTCTTTCCGCCGCGCGGGCGTCCCGCCCTGGCGAAGCGGCCGCTAGAGGCCCACCGGCGCGAAATGGCGGAGGCGGAAGCACATGGCCTCGGCGCCGTCCTCCCGCCGGGCCGAGGCGCGACGATGATAGACGCGCCAGTCCGGCCGGCTGCCGCTCGCCCGGTCCTCCAGCACCTCGGTGGCGAAGGTGAGGGTGTCCCCGGCGCGGACCGGCAGGAGCCATTTCAGCTCCTCCACCGAGAAGCCGACGCCGACGGGCGAGATCACGCGCGGGCCGCTCGCCGCCGCGGCGCCGGGCAGGGGCCGCGCCGCCGGATGGGCGCGCACGAAGAAGCCCATCCACACGCACACCACCTGCCAGCCTGAGGCGATGAGGGTGCCGTAGGGCGAGCGCCGGGCCGCCGCCTCGTCCATATGGAAGGGCTGCGGGTCGAAGGCCTGCGCGAAGCGCACGATCTCGGCGGCGGTGAAGGTGAAGCGGCCGATATCCATCGGCCCGTCCCCGCCGGGCGTCCCCGGGATGGCAGGGGAGGCGTCCTCGCTCATTGGCGCGCGTCCCGAGCGGTCAGTTGGCGAAGCGGAAGTGCAGCACGTCACCGTCGGCGACGAGATACTCCTTGCCCTCCAGCCGGAACCGGCCGGCATCGCGCGCGCCCGCCTCGCCCTTGAACTTCACATAGTCGTCGTAGGCGACGGTCTCGGCGCGGATGAAGCCCTTCTCGAAGTCGGAATGGATCACCCCCGCCGCCTGGGGCGCCTTGGTGCCGCGGGTGATGGTCCAGGCCCGCGCCTCCTTCGGCCCCACGGTGAAGTAGGTGAGCAGGCTCAGGAGGTCGTAGCCGGCGCGGATCACCCGGTTGAGGCCCGGCTCGTCGAGCTCGATGGCTTCCAGATAGTCCTTCTGCTCCTCGGGCGGCAGCACGGCGATCTCGCTCTCGATCTTGGCCGAGACCACCACCGCCTTGGCGCCTTCCTCCTTCGCCCGCTGGAACACCTGGGCGGAGAGGGAATTGCCCTCCTTGGCGGACGCCTCCTCCACGTTGCACACGTAGAGGACGGGCTTCGCCGTCATGAGGCCGAGCTGGCCGAACAGCTTCTGCTCCTCCGGCTTCACCTCGGCCATGCGGGCGGGGCGTCCCTCGCGGAGCTGGGCCAGCGCGCGGTTCATGAGGTCGAGCAGCTCCTTGGATTCCTTGTCGCCGCCCTTGGCTTTCTTCTCCAGCGCGGCGGCGCGCTTCTCCAGGCTTTCGAGGTCGGCGAGCATCAGCTCGGTCTCGATGGTCTCGATGTCGTCGACGGGCGAGATCTTGCCTTCCACGTGGGTGACGTCGCCGTCCTCGAAGCAGCGCACCACATGGGCGATGGCGTCGCACTCGCGGATGTTGGCGAGGAACTGGTTGCCGAGTCCCTCGCCCTTGGAGGCGCCGCGCACCAGGCCGGCGATGTCCACGAAGGTCAGCCGGGTGGGGATGATCTGGCCGGAGCCGGCGATCTCCGCCAGCGTGTCGAGGCGCGGGTCGGGCACCGCGACGTCACCCACGTTCGGCTCGATGGTGCAGAACGGATAATTGGCCGCCTGGGCCGCCGCGGTCTGGGTGAGCGCGTTGAAGAGGGTCGACTTGCCCACGTTGGGCAGGCCGACGATGCCGCATTTGAAGCCCATGGAATGCTCAATGTTGGGCCGCCGCCCCACGGGCGATCCCATGGAGCCGCGGCCGGAAAACGGATGATGGCGGTCGCCGAACCGGTGCGGCCTCTCGCATATCGCCTCGGCGGACGGTTCGGCAAGCCGCCAGAGGTGCTGCGGCCGGCGAATGGGCCGCGCCCGGCGCCGCTCAGCCCTTCTCGCCCACCCGTTTCTGCTCGGAGAAGCCCTGGGCGTCGAGGAAGAGGTGGGCGCGGTTCTGGAACTCGTCGGTGCGTCCGGTGACCAGCAGCTCGGCGAAATCGGCGCAGGCGTCGCCCACCGCGTCGACCCAGCCCTTCTCGGACTTGGCGAAGTCGTTGAGCACGTAGGAATGCACCAGCGCCTTGTCGCCGGGATGGCCGATGCCGAGCCGCACCCGCCAGTAATCATTGCCGCACTGGGCGGTGATGGACCTGAGGCCGTTGTGGCCGGCGTTGCCGCCGCCCTTCTTGATGCGCACCTTGGCCGGCGGCAGGTCCAGCTCGTCGTGGAAGACGAAGACGTGGTCGAGGGGGATCTTGTAGAAGCGCTGGGCCTCGGCCACGGCGCGCCCGCTCTCGTTCATGAAGGTCTCGGGCAGCAGCGCGAGCACCTTCTGGCCGGCGATCTCGCCCTCCGCCACGAAGCCCTGGAAGCGCTTGCGCGGCGGGCCGAGGCGATGGCGCCGCGCGATGGCGTCCACCGCCATGAAGCCGATGTTGTGCCGGTTGCCGGCGTATTTCGGGCCGGGATTGCCGAGCCCTGCGAACAGGAACATGTGGCGCCTCCGGCCCGCAAAGGAATGCGTCGATCAGATGTGGCGCGCGGATCGTGGCCGCGGCCTCAGGCGTTGCGCGGGGCGGCGGCCACGGTAGCCGGCGCCCCGCCGGGCATCACGCCTTGGTCTCTTCCGCGCCTTCCGCGGCCGCTTCCTCGGTCATGCCGGAGGGAGCGACGACGGAGGCGAGGGTGTCATCGCCATGACCGGCCCAGGTCACGCCCGCGGGCAGGGTGAGCTTGGACAGGTGGATGATGTCGCCGAAGCCGGCGCCGGTGAGGTCCACCGTGATGGCGTCCGGGATCGCGTCGGCCGGGCATTCCAGCGCGACGGAGTGGGCCACCACATTGAGGGTGCCGCCGGCCTTGAGCGCCGGGGAGGCCTCCTGCTTCACGAAGTGCACCGGCACGTCCACGGTGACGGTGGTGCCCTTGGAGACACGCAGGAAGTCCACGTGCAGGGGGAAGTCCTTCACCGGGTCGAGCTGGTAGTCGCGCGGGATGACGCGATGCTTCGCGCCGTCCACTTCGACGTCGAACAGCGTGGTGAGGAAGTGGCCGGCGTAGATCACCCGGTTGACCTCGACGAAGTTCAACGAGATCGTGATGGGGTCCTGCTTCTCGCCGTAGATCACGGCGGGAACGCGCCCGGCGCGGCGCTCGGCACGGGCGGCCCCCTTGCCGGCCCGCGGGCGCGCCACAGCCTTCAGTTCCTTGATGGCGGTCATGGCACTCGTCCTGAATTGGATAACGGTCTAAAACGCCGAAGGCCGCTTGCGCGGCCCGACGGCTGTTCTGCGGATTTTCGCCGCTCAGGCACGCCTCCAGGGGGGCGCATGCCGAGAGCGAAGGCGGGCTTATAGCCGCAGCACCGCGAGAAGGCAATGTTTGGCTCGGGTAAGGGGATTGAGATGGCGCGCCGATGGATGGGGTGGGGGCTTGTGACGGCGCTGTGGCTGCTGCCCACCGCGCTGCCCGCGCTGGCGCAGGATGCGGCCCGGGAGGCAGCGACGGCGCCCGCCACGGCGCTCGCCGAGACCCCCCTCGCCAAGGCCAACGCCCGCATCGCGGTGTGGGACCTGCCGGACGTGGACCAGCTCCCGGACGACGATTACGGCCGCCTCGTGCGCTACGGCCGCTCGGTGCTGGTGGCCACGCCGAGCCACATCGGCCCGAACGCCGCCGACCCGGCGATGCGCTTCGCCGGCAACAACCTCGCCTGCGCCAATTGCCATCTCAATGCCGGCACCAAGAAGTTCGGCCTGCCGCTGATCGCCGCGGCGGCGGACTATCCGTCCTATTCCGCCCGCTCTGGCCACAAGGCGACGCTGGCCGACCGGCTCGACGGCTGCATGACGCGCTCCATGAACGGCAGGCCGCTGCCGACCGAATCCAAGTCCATGCGGGCGCTGGTGGCGTATCTGGAGTTGCTGGGCAAGAGCGTGCCGCCCGGCGGCAAGATCGTCGGCGGCGGCGCCGGGCGCATCGCCGAGCTCGACCGGCCGGCCGATCCGGTGCGCGGGGCGGCGCTCTACAAGGAGAATTGCGCCTTCTGCCACGGCCCGGACGGGCACGGCCTGATCCGCGATCCGGAAGCCCCGGCCCTCGGCTATGGCGTGCCGCCCTTGTGGGGGCCGGGCAGCTTCAATGACGGCGCGGGCATGAACCGGCTCATCACCATCGCCAACTTCGTGCACAACAACATGCCCAACGGCACGAGCTGGGTGATGCCGCAGATCGCACCCGAGGACGCCTGGGACATCGGCGCCTTCGTGGTCTCCCAGGACCGGCCGCGCCGCGCCGGCCTCGACCGGGACTTCCCCGACCTGCTGCAGAAGCCGGTGGATGCGCCCTACGGCCCCTATGCGGACGACTTCACCGAGACCCAGCACCGCTTCGGCCCGTTCGCGCCGATCCGCGCCGCGCTCGCCCGGCTGAAGGCGGACAAGGGCACCGTGCCCAATCCCAATGTGAAGTGAGGCGGGGCGCCGAGAGGCCTATTTCGGCGTCTCGCTGGTGCAGGCGTTGGGCTTGCCCTGGCCGAACCAGTTCCCGCACTTGTCGCAGGCGCTCACGCTCAGCGCCAGGAGGACGGCGAGGGTGAGCCGGAGCGTGGTGGTGCGGACGTCGGTGGCGCGCATGTCATCCCCGTGAGGTTCTCCGGCGCGGCTGCCCTCCCGCCGCGCCCGGTCCGGAATGGGGCGCACCATAATCCATGACGGGCGGGCGCAGAAGGCGGCGCTTCGTCCAATCCAGGCCGCCGCGGCGGCCGGACGCTAGAGGAAGCTCTGCGGGTCCACGTCGATGGCGACCTTCACATTGCCCTTGGGGCGGGGCGCCGCCTCGCGCCAGGCGCGCAGATAGGCGGAAAGGTCGAACGGGCGCGGCGCGCGGGCGAGCAGCCGCCAGCGGTGGCGGCCGCGCAGCACGGCGAGCGGCGCCTCCGCCGGCCCGAGGATGCGCACGCCCTCCACCACCGGCGCAGCGGCGGCAAGGCGCCGGGCATGGGCCTCCGCCACATGGGCCTCGCTGGCCGAGACGATGAGGCTCGCCATGCGCCCGAAGGGGGGAAGCTGCGCCTCCTCGCGGGCGGCGATCTCGGTGTCGTAGAAGGCGGCGCGGTCTCCGGTCACCAGCGCCTGCATCACCGGATGCTCGGGCATGTGGGTCTGGATGAAGCCGCGCCCTTCCGCCGCGCCGCGCCCGGCCCGGCCCGCCACCTGATGGATGAGCTGGAAGGTGCGCTCGGCGGCGCGTGGGTCGCCCTGGCCGAGGCCGAGATCGGCATCCACCGCCCCCACCAAAGCAAGGCCGGGGAAATTGTGACCCTTGGCCACGAGCTGGGTGCCCACCACCACGTCCACCTCGCCCTTCGCCACCGCATCGAGCTCGGCGCGCATGCGCTCCACCCCGCCGAGCAGGTCGGAGGAGAGCACCAGGGAGCGGGCGTCAGGAAACAGCGTCTCCACCTCCTCCTGAAGGCGTTCCACGCCGGGCCCCACAGCCATCAGGCTGTCCTTGGCGCCGCAGGCGGGGCAGGCCTCCGGCACCGGCGCCTGATAGCCGCAATGGTGGCAGGTGAGGCGGCGGCGGAAGCGGTGCTCCACCAGCCAGGCCGAGCAGGAGGGGCACTTCATCCGGTGGCCGCAGGCCCGGCACAGGGTCAAGGGCGCATAGCCGCGCCGGTTGAGGAAGAGGAGCGCCTGCCCGTGGTCGGCGAGGGTGTCGTTGATCTCCGCCTCAAGCCGCGGCGAGATCCAGCGGCCCTTGGGCGGCGCCGCCTTGCGTAAATCGATGAGGGAGAGCCCGGGCACCTTCGCTCCGCCGAAGCGCACCGGCAAAGCGAGGCGATGGTAGCGGCCGCGCCGCGCGTTCACCTCGGTCTCGATGGAGGGCGTGGCGGAGGCGAGCACGATGGGGCAGGAGGCGAAACGGGCGCGCACCACGGCCATGTCGCGGGCATTGTAGGCGACGCCGTCGTCCTGCTTGTAGGCGGGGTCGTGCTCCTCATCCACCACCATCAGCCCGAGGTCGGCGAACGGCAGGAACAGGGCCGAGCGCGCGCCCGCCACCACCTTCACCTCGCCCGAGGCCACCTCGTTCAGCACCTTCGCCCGGCGCTTGGCGGAGACGCCGGAGTGCCATTCCGCCGGGCGCACGCCGAAGCGGGTGGTGAAGCGGTCGAGAAAGGCCTGGGTGAGGGCGATTTCCGGCAACAGGATCAGCGCCTGCCTGCCGGCGCGCACCGCCTCGGCCACCGCCTCGAAATAGACCTCGGTCTTGCCCGAGCCGGTGACGCCGTCCAGCAGGAAGACCGCGAAGGCATGGTCCGTCACCGCCGTGCGCAGCACCTGCGCCGCCGCTTCCTGCTCGGCGGAGAGGTCGCGGGCGGAATGGCCGGGGTCGGGCGGATAGGCGGCGGGCTCGGGGGGCAGCACGACGGTCTCCAGCGCGCCGTCGTCAACCAGTCCGTCCACCACCGAGGGCGAGACGCCCGCCTCCCGCGCCGCCTCGGTCTTGCCGCGCACGAAGCCGTCGGAAAGATGCTCCAGCAGGCGGACGCGGGCGGCGGTCATGCGCGCCGGGGTGTGGCCGGTGGCGCGCACGCCCACCCGCTCACGGCCGGGGCCCGGGCTCTCGCCGTGACGCAGCGCCATGCGCAGCACCATGCCGCGGGGGGCGAGGGTATAATCGGCCATCCAGTCGATGAGCTTCAGGAGGTCCGGCGGCAACGGGGCAAAAGCGAGCTTCGCCTTCACCGCCTTGAGCTTGGCTGCATCGACGGGTGCCGCCGCACCGGCCCGGGACGGCCAGACGCAGCCGATGGCGCCGCGCGCGCCGAGCGGCACCTGCACGAGGTCGCCCGGCGCCAGATCCAGGCCCTCGGGCACGAGGTAGGAATAGGGGGCGTCGAGGCCGAGGGGCAGGAGGACATCGACGGTGGGCGCGCGCATGCCCCTTTGTTCACCGCCCCGCGCGCAACGTCAAAGGGCGGCCGGCAGACCGGCGCAAGCCATTGCGAAATCCCAATGCGCGGCGCGCCTTCCGCTGCGAGAGTTCGGGCAACATGGAGTTGCGCAATGGGAACCAGGAATCACGACGACGCCCTCCTCATCGCCCGCCGCATCGATCCCAGGGATCCGCGCGGGCCGCTGGAGCAGGCGCTGCGCATCGGCCTTTATGACGAATGGCACGCGCTTGCGGTCTATGAGGCGGTGATCCGCAGATACGGCCCGATCCGGCCGTTCAGCAACATCGTCCGCTCGGAGGCGGCCCACGCCCGTGCGCTCGCGGGCCTGATGGCGCGCTACGGCTTCGCCCCGCCGGTGAACGACTGGGCGCAGAAGGTGGCACTGCCCGATACGCTCGAAGGCTGCTGCGCCGAGGGCGTGGCGGACGAGATCGAGAATGTGGCCATGTACGACGATTTCCTCTCCTACCCCATGCCGGCCGATGCGGTGGCGGTGTTCACCGAGCTGAAGGCCGCCTCGGGCACGCGCCACCTGCCGGCCTTCCAGCGGGCGCTGGCCCGGGTGAGGCGGACGGGCGATCTGTCGGGCACGGGTCATGGCGGGGGCTGCGGCCGGCGGGGGCACGGGCACGGCCACGACCATGAGGCCAATCCCCCGGTCGGCGCCGACGCCCGTGCGCCGGGCGTGACAGGTCTGCCGTTCGCGCTCGGGGTGGCGGGCGCGGTGGGCCTCGGCCTTGCGGCGCTCGGCGTGCGGCGCCGGGGCAAGGGCGGAGGTCGCTGCAGCGCCTGAGCTTCACCGCGCCATCGCGGGGATGTTTTTCCAAAGCTGAGCGCAAGGAAGGTCAAGCCCCTTGCGCGAAAGCCCCGCGCCCTCTACCTGCGAGGCCATGAAATTCCTCGATCAAGCCAAGGTCTATGTGCGTTCCGGTGACGGAGGAGCGGGCTGCGTCTCGTTCCGCCGCGAGAAGTTCATCGAGTTCGGCGGTCCCGACGGCGGCGACGGCGGGCGCGGCGGCGATGTGTGGATCGAGTGCGTGGACGGCCTCAACACCCTCATCGACTACCGCTACCAGCAGCATTTCAAGGCCAAGAAGGGCGACCACGGCAAGGGCGCCAACCGCACCGGCGCCAGGGGCGCCGACGTGGTGCTGAAGGTGCCCGCCGGTACCGAGATCCTGGACGAGGACGAGGAGACCGTGCTCGCCGACCTCACCGAGGTGGGCCAGAAGATCAAGCTGCTGGAAGGCGGCAACGGCGGCTTCGGCAACGCCCAGTTCAAGACCTCAACCAATCAGGCGCCGCGCCGCGCCAATCCCGGCCTCGAAGGCCAGGAGCGGTGGATCTGGCTGCGCCTGAAGCTGATCGCCGACGCCGGCCTCGTGGGCCTGCCCAATGCGGGCAAGTCCACCTTCCTCGCCGCCACCACGGCGGCCAAGCCCAAGATCGCCGATTATCCCTTCACCACTTTGCATCCCGGCCTCGGCGTGGTGCGGGTGGACGGGCGCGAGTTCGTGCTGGCGGACATTCCCGGCCTCATCGAGGGAGCGCACGAGGGGGTGGGCATCGGCGACCGCTTCCTCGGCCATGTGGAGCGCTGCGGCGCGCTGCTGCATCTGGTGGACGGCACCTCCGAGCACGCCGGCAAGGCCTACAAGACCGTGCGGGCGGAGCTCGCCGCCTATGGCAACGGCCTCGACGAGAAGCCGGAGATCGTGGCCCTCTCCAAGGTGGACGCGCTCTCGCCGGAACTGCTGAAGCAGCAGAAGGACCGCCTGAAGCGCGCGGCGAAGCAGACGCCGCTTCTGCTCTCCGCCCAGTCGGGGCAGGGGGTCGAGGCGGCGCTCAGAGCGCTGCTTGCGCAGGTGGAGGAGGCGCGGGGCGAGGCCAAGGCCGCCGAGCCGCGGCCGGAATGGCGACCGTGAGGGGCTGCCCTTAGGGCGCACCCGGCGCCAGCCGTCGGCCGGCGCGCTCCCCGAAGCGCCCAAGGCGACGGCGCGCCGCCCTGCGGCTCAGGGGATTTTCCACCGTCCAGCATTTTCTTCGCGCGAACCGTTACCCACTCCGCCCGAAAATGCTCTATGCCCTGCGCGAGGCCTGCGCCCCCGTCGCGTCCCTCGGACGTCCCCGCCCTGAGCGGCGGCGTTCCCCGAAACGGGGCCGTCGCGCCCGATTTCCGGTTCATCTCGACCCATGGCCACGCCCGTTCCCGCCTCCCCGCCCGCCCTCACCGATTTCCGCCGCATCGTCATCAAGGTGGGCTCGGCCCTCCTGGTGGACAGCGCCCACGGGCGGATCAAGCTTGCCTGGCTGGCCTCGCTGGTGGAGGACATCGCCACGTTGCACGCGCGCGGCTGCGACGTGCTGGTGGTCTCCTCCGGGGCGGTGGCGCTGGGGCGCACGGTGCTGGGCTTCCCCAAGGGCCCGCTCAAGCTGGAGGACAGCCAAGCCGCCGCCGCCGTGGGGCAGATCGCCCTCGCCCGCACCTGGGCGCAGATCCTCGGCCATGAATCCATCACCGCCGGGCAGGTGCTGCTGACCCTGAGCGATACGGAAGAGCGCCGGCGCTATCTCAATGCCCGCTCCACCCTGGCACGCCTGCTCGACCTGCGCGCCGTGCCGGTGATCAACGAGAACGACACGGTCGCCACCAACGAGATCCGCTACGGCGACAACGACCGCCTCGCCGCCCGGGTCGCCACCATGGCGAGCGCCGATTTGCTGGTGCTGCTCTCCGACATCGACGGGCTTTATACCGCGCCGCCGGCGCAGGATCCCGACGCCGCCCATATCCCGGTGGTGCCGCGCATCACCGCGGAGATCGAGGCCATGGCCGGGGCGGCGGGCTCGGAATTGTCGCGCGGCGGCATGCGCACCAAGATCGAGGCCGGCAAGATCGCCACCTCGGCGGGCACCCACATGGTGATCGCCTCAGGCCATGTGAAGAATCCCATCCGCCAGATCCGCGAGGGCGGGCGCTGCACCTGGTTCCTCACCTCGGCCAATCCGGTCCGGGCGCGCAAGAGCTGGATCGCCGGGGCGCTGGAGGCGCGCGGCACGCTGCATCTCGACGAGGGGGCGGTGGCGGCGCTGCGGCGCGGCGCGAGCCTCCTGCCGGCCGGCGTGAAGAAGGTGGAAGGCAGCTTCGACCGGGGCGACGCGGTGATCCTGCGCGGGCCCGATGGCGGCGAGGTGGGGCGAGGCCTGGTGGCCTACGATGTCACCCACGCCCTGCGCATCATGGGCCGCTCCACGGCGGAGATCGAGACCCTGCTCGGGGTGAAGGGCCGCTCGGAGATGGTCCACCGCGACGACATGGCCCTCGGGGTGGAGTGAGCGGCGCGGCGCGCCTCCCGCCGCGGGCATTCGGCGGGCCGGCCCGCCGGCGCCCTTGCCTCCCGGCGGCCGGCGTGCCACGGTCCGGCCCGTTTTTGCTGCCCGTTCCGGGGTGATCCCACCCGCCATGACTTTCTCATCCGCTCCCGACCTCGGACCCTGGCCGGCCCTCGGCTATGTGGCGCGTCCCCTCGACCGGGCCGCCCATCTGCGCCGCGCCGTCGCGCCGCTGTTCGATGACCCCTCGGCCCGCGCCTATCTGGTCGGCGGGGAGCTGGTGGCCGGGCAGGAGATAGGGCCGGAACCGGGGCAGGGGCTCGACCCCCTGTTTTCCCTCGCCGCCGCCCGCCGCTGGAGCACCGGCGAGCCGCTCTTTCTCGGCCTCGACGGCGCTGCGCCGCGCTTCGCCCTGGTGTTCGATCCGGCCCGGCGCGAGGCCATGGAGGGGGACGGGCTGCTGCTGCGCGACCTGCGCTCGGCGGCGGCCGGCGGATACGTGGCCGGGGAGCATCTCGCCGCGCTCGCCTGCGGCAAGGCGCTTGCCGGCTGGCACGCCCGGCACCGCTTCTGCTCCAATTGCGGCGCCCCGACGCGCCCGGTGGAGGCGGGATGGCGGCGCGACTGTCCCTCCTGCGGGGCGCAGCATTTCCCCCGCACCGATCCCGTGGTCATCATGCTGGTGAGCCAGGGCGACCGATGCCTGATGGGCCGGCAGCCTCAGTTCATGCCCGGCATGTGGTCGTGCCTCGCCGGCTTCGTCGAGCCGGGCGAGACCATCGAGGACGCGGTGCGCCGGGAGATCCTGGAGGAAGCGGGCATCGCCACCGGCCGCGTCTCCTACGGCGCCTGCCAACCCTGGCCCTATCCCATGTCGCTGATGATCGGCTGCCATGCCGAGGCAACCTCCGCCGAGATCGTGGTGGACCGCACCGAGCTCGAGGACGCCCGCTGGTTCGACGCCGACGAAGTGGCGCTGATGCTCACCAAGCGCCACCCGCAGGGTCTCTTCGTGCCGGCGCCGGTGGCCATCGCCCACCATCTGATCCGGGCCTTCGTGGAGGGCCGGCGTGCCTGACGGACAGGCGGCGGAGCCAAGGTTCGCCCGGCTCGTCCATCGCCTGGCGGCGCTGCTGGCGCCGGCGGACGGGCGGGGCGTGCGCTCGGTGCGCCGCCCGCCGGCCCTGGTCTACGGGCTGAACGACCCGGTCCCGCCCTCGGCCCTGCTGCCGCTCGCCGCCCAGCATGCCATGCTGGCGGTGACCTTCCTGATCTATCCGGTGCTGGCCGCTACCGAGGCGGGGCTTTCGGCGAGCCAGACGGCGGCCATGCTCTCGGCCTGCGCCATGTGCATCGGCCTTGCCACCATGGTGCAATGCTCGCGCAGCCGCTTCGGCAGCGGCTATCTCGGCGTGCATATTCCCGCGCCGGGCGCCATTCCGCTGGCGGTGCAGGCGCTGAGCCTCGGCGGCCTCGGCCTGATGGCGGCCACCACCGTGCTGGTGGGGCTGGCGCAGCTCGCTATGGCGCGCCTCGTGCGGCCGCTCAGGGTGCTGCTGCCGCCGGAGGTGTGCGGCGTGGCGGTGACCATGCTCGGGGTGTCGCTGGCCGGCCCGGCGCTGCGCCGCGCCCTCGGTCTCGCGGAGGGCGGGACCGTGGTGGCGCAGAACGCCCTCGTGGCCAGCCTCGCCACCGTGGGCCTGATCGTCGCCATCACCGTGTTCGCGCCGCGCCGGCTGAAGCTGTTCGCGGTGTTCATCGGCGCCGGCGTGGGCTGGGCGCTGGCGCTGACGCTGGGGGCCGGCCATCCGGGCGCGGACGAGGCCATCGCCGCCGCGCCGTTGATCGCCTGGCCGACGCTTACCCTGCCGAGCCTCGCCGTGGAGCCTTCCCTGCTGCCCCTGGTGGTGCTGCTGGTGATGATGAACCTCGTGGACGTGCTCTCCGTCACCGTCTCCCTCGAAAAGATGAACGACGCCGACTGGCGCCGCGCCGACATGGGCGCCGCCCAGCGCGCGGTCACCGCCTGCGGCATCGGC
>JAFIHR010000417.1 GCA_017849325.1 Xanthobacter autotrophicus
CCAATGGGAGAGCCTGTGCGACGGCTGCGGGCGGTGCTGCCTCGTCAAGCTGGAGGACGAGGATTCCGGCGCCGTGGCCTATACGGACGTGGCCTGCCGCCTGTTCGATCCCGTCACCTGCCGCTGCACCGATTATGCCCACCGCCAGGAGCAGGTGCCCGATTGCGTGCGCCTGACGCCCGAGGCGGTGGAAACCCTCTCCTGGCTGCCGCCCACCTGCGCCTACCGCCTGGTGCAGGAAGGCAAGGACCTTCCCCATTGGCATCCGCTGCGGACCGGCGATGCCGCGAGCGTCGCGTCCGCGGGCGTCGCCGTGACCGGGCGCGTGGCGGGCCTCGAGGACGCCTTCGGCCTGTTCGAGCTGGTGGAGCACATCGTCTCCTGGCCCATGCGCTGGCCGCGCGGCGCCAAGCGGGCGCCCGTCGCCGCATCCACCGACGGCACCGGCGCGCCGCATCCGGCACCAGCCGCCAAGACCGCCCGCCGGCCGCGCCCCCGAAAGACCGACACCGGCCGCGGCCCGGCGGATGGCGGCGGCCCGGCGCAGGAGTAGGGCAGAGCATCGGCGCCCATGCTGCTATCCGGGAGATGGTTGGTCGGGACTTCCGTGTTAGGATTTTAGTCCTTGACAGTGGTGCGCTGGGGAGCTAGGGTTCCTCCATGTTCGAGACGTGTGCCTGACGGCGCGCCGCGCGGGGCATCTCCGCTGCACGGCGGGAGCCGCCGGCCAGCCCACCACCGTCTCCGGCTTTTCTGATCTTCTGAGGGATCTTCATGTCCCACCCCCCGCCGCGCAGCGCGCCGCCCGCGTCGGCGGGCCTGGCGCGCCGCCTTTATGAGGATGGCGCGCCGCTTGCCGAAATCCGCCGCCAGACCGGGCTGTCACGCGCGCAAGTCTATTATTGGATCGACCGGGACGTCGCAGCGGACGGCAGCGTCACCCTGAAGCCGGCGCCGCGCCGGAGACCACCGACACCTCCCGCCAGCACGGCGAAGCGCACGACGTCGGCGAAGCCCGCCACCTCCGCACGCCGCACGGAAAAAATTCCGCGCCGTGCCGCTCGACCTTCGGGCACCGCGCCGAAGGCGTCGGTAAGCCCGCGTCGCCGCCTGCTGGCCCGTCTCTGGCGGGCCGCCGAGCGGCAGGTCGCCGACATCGAGGCGCGCCTCGGCCAGGCCGTGGATGCCGAGGATGCGTCGCCGTCCGGGCCGCGCCGCTCCGCGGATACGGAAAAGGATGCCCGCGCGCTGGCGCTGCTGGCGCGCACCCTGCGCGAGCTTTCGGCAGCGGAGGAAAGGGCGGACCCCGCGCGTTCCAGCAAGGCCGGCACAGCGAATGACGATTCCACCCGAGACCTCGACAGCTTCCGCCGCGAGCTTGCGCGCCGCCTTGAGCGCCTGCGCGCGGAGGGGGAAGGCGGAGAGGCTGCTGGCTGAGCTGGACGAGGCCGCGGTGCATCGGCTGCTCACTGACTGGGAGGTGTGGGCGCGGCCCGATCAGCTTCCGCCGGAGGCCGCACAGGGCGGCGCGCCCTGGACCACCTGGCTGGTGCTGGGCGGCCGCGGCGCGGGCAAGACGCGGGCAGGCGCGGAATGGGTGCGAGGGCTCGCCCTCGGCCGGCCGCCTTTCGCCGCCGCGCCGGTGGCGCGCATCGCCCTCGTGGCCGAGACCATGTCCGACGTGCGCGAGGTGATGGTGGAGGGCGTCTCGGGCCTCCTCGCGGTGCATCGCGCCGACGAGCGTCCGCGCTGGGAGCCCACCCGGCGCCGGCTCGAATGGCCCAATGGCGCGGTGGCGCAGGGCTTTTCCGCCGAGGATCCGGAGAGCCTGCGCGGTCCGCAGTTCGCCGCCGCCTGGCTGGACGAGCTCGCCAAATGGAAACGCGCCGAGGCCACCTTCGACATGCTGCAGTTCGGCCTCAGGCTCGGCGATCATCCGCGCCAGATGATCACCACCACGCCGCGGCCGAGCGTGCTGCTGCGCCGCCTGCTCGCCGATCCGTCAACGGCGGTGACGCGGGCGCGCACGGCGGACAACGCCTTTCATCTCGCCCCTGCCTTCCTCGGCCGCGTGCTGGAGCGCTACGGCGGCACGCGGCTCGGCCGGCAGGAGCTGGACGGCGAGCTGATCGAGGACCGTCCCGACGCGCTGTGGACCCGTCCTGCCCTGGAAGCCCTCAGGGAGGAGGGGCACCCGCCGCTCGCGCGCATCGTGGTGGCGGTGGATCCGCCGGCCTCCTCCCGTGCCGGGGCGGATGCCTGCGGCCTGGTCTGCGCCGGCCTCGACCGCGCCGGCCTGGTGCATGTTCTGGCCGATGAGACCGCCGCCGGCCTGCGCCCGGCCCAGTGGGCGGCGCGTGCGGTGGCGCTCTATCGCCGTTTCGAGGCGGATCTGGTGGTGGCCGAGGTGAACCAGGGCGGCGAGATGGTGCGCGCCGTCATCGCCGAGGTGGACGAGACCGTGCCGGTGCAGCAGGTGCGCGCCACGCGCGGCAAGTATCTGCGCGCCGAGCCCGTCGCCGCGCTCTATGAGCAGGGGCGGGTGCGCCACGCCGGCGCCTTCTCCGCTCTCGAGGACGAGATGTGCGATTTCGGCACCGACGGGCTCTCCTCGGGCCGCTCGCCGGACCGGCTCGATGCCTTGGTATGGGCGGTGACCGCCCTCACCCTCGGCCCGAAGGCGGCCGCGCCCCGCGTGCGCGGCCTGTGACCGGGAGGTGCGTTTTCGCGCCGCGGATGGGCCTCAGCTTCCGGGATAGACCTCGATGTCTACACCGTTCGCCGGCATCTCCACCTGGACGCAGAAGCCGGTCACGGTCTGCCCGGGCTGAAGGTCCGGCCAGCGGTGGCTGCGGGAGATGTCGGCGCCGAGGCAGCCCTGACGGGTGCGGTAGTAGCCGACGGTCTTCTGCGACGTCTCGCTGGAGAGATAGGGTTGACCCACCGGATAGGACCACGGGCCCTGCGTGACCGGCTGGATCATGGTGGTCGAAGTAACGACGAGGACCAGAGCGTAGAGCATGACGCCCTCCCGCAGCTTAGATCTTTAGCACCATACGCCTCTATTCAGCCTGCCGAAAGGGCACTTTCGGTGCGGATACTTCACAACGTCCGGCGGAGCTGTGCGGCGCTGGGGGTGAACGACCGTCGCGCTCCTGGCCGTGGGGCGCGCCGTGCCGATGTGGTGTCGTGCGCCCGGCGCCGGAGTTCGCACGCTTCGTCCAAGACCGCCTTCAGGCGCGAAGGACCGCCGTTTCCCGCCCCCATCCCGCATCGCCGCCGGGGCAGCGCCTGTCCGCTCCCCGCGCGGGCGCGTCCTGCCGCACGCCGATGCAGCGCCCGGGCGCCCCGCCACCCGCGGGCGGTCCCCCAACCCGACAGAGCGGCCGCGCGCCGCGCGACCCGATATTGGAGCCCCTTGATGCTCGCCAGCCTTCTTGCGCCGTTCCGCTCCGTGCCATCCCCGCATCCGCCCGAGGCCAAGGCAAGCCGCACCGCGGGGCTGATTGCCCTCATTTCCGCCGGCCATGCCCGCTGGAGCCCGCGCGACTACGCGACCCTGGCGCGGGAAGGTTTCGCCCGCAATGCCATCGCCCATCGCGCCGTGCGCCTCATCGCCGAGGGCGCGGCCACGGTGCCGCTTCTCCTGATGGAGGGCGCGCGCGAGCATGACCGCCACCCGCTGCTCGATCTCCTCGCACGGCCCAATCCGCGCCTCACCGGATCGAGCCTCATGGAGGCGGTGTGCTGCCACCTGCTGGTGGCGGGCAACGCTTATGTGGAGGCGGTGGCGGTGGAAGGCGCGGTGCGCGAGCTGCACGTGCTCCGGCCCGACCGCATCCGCGTGGTGCCGGGCCCCGACGGCTGGCCGGAGGCCTTCGACTACACCATCGGCGGGCAGACCCTGCGCATCGCCCAGGACACGCTGGTGCCGGGGGTCGACGTGCCGCCGGTGCTGCACCTCTCCTCGTTCAATCCGCTGGACGACCATTACGGCTTCGCGCCGCTGGAGGCCGCAGCCCAGGCCCTCGACCTGCACAATGCGGCGAGCGCCTGGAACAAGGCGCTGATCGACAATGCGGCCCGCCCCTCCGGCGCCCTCGTCTATGGCGGGACGGGCAGTCTCACCGACGAGCAGTTCGAGCGCCTGAAGGAGGAGCTGGAAGCCTCCTTCCAGGGTGCCGCCAACGCCGGCCGGCCGCTGCTGCTGGAGGGCGGGCTCGACTGGCGGCCCCTCTCCATGACCCCGAAGGACATGGATTTCGAAGCCGCGCGCAACGCCGCCGCCCGCGAGATCGCCCTTGCCGTGGGCGTGCCGCCCATGCTGCTGGGCATCCCCGGCGACAACACCTACGCCAATTATGCCGAGGCCAACCGCGCGTTGTGGCGCCAGAGCGTCCTGCCGCTGGTGCGCCGGGTGGCCGACGCCTTCTCCAGCTGGCTGGCGCCGGCCTATGGCGGCGCGCTGCGCCTGGTGCCGGACCTCGACGCCGTCGAGGCGCTGGGCAGCGAACGCACCGAACTGTGGAAGCGGGTGGGCGCCGCCGATTTCCTCACCGACGCCGAGAAGCGCGCCGCGGTGGGCTATGGGGAGAAGCGCCCCTGAGGCGCGCATCGCCATGGAAACCCTCCTGCGAGCCTTCGCCGAGAAGGGCGACATCGCCCATCTCGCGCTCCTGCTCTGGGCGCTCGGCGCGTCCGCGCTCGCCTGGCGCAGCCTCGCCGAAGCGGCGCGGGCGGCGGCGCGCTTCGATGCCTTCGTGCGCGAGCTTGCCCGCTTCAACGCGCGCCACCCCCGCCGTCCGCCGCGCCGGTGATCTTCCGCTGACCGATGGAGACCTTCATGCGTGCCCCCTTCCAGAAGGCGCCGGCGCCGCGCATCCGCGCGCTCACCGATGCCCCCTCGCGGGCCAAGGCGCCTGCCCATTCGACGCCCCACTCCCAGCCCGGCCAGGTGTTCCGCGAGTTCGTCGCCACGCTGGAGCGTATGGAGAAGGGCCGCCGCCGCCGGAAGCCGCCGACCGGCCCATCGGGCAAGGAGGGCTGAGGCGTGAGCGGTTCCGATCTCGCTTTGGCCGAGCCGGCGTCTGGCGCGCAGCCGGCGGAGGGCTTTCCGGTGGAAGGCTATGCCTGCCTGTTCGGCGTCGCCGATCTCGGGCGCGATGTCATCCTGCCCGGGGCCTTCGCCGAGAGCCTCGCCCGCCGCCGCCCCGAGGGCGTGCGCCTGCTCTACCAGCATGATCCCGCGGAGCCCCTCGGGGTGTGGGACGAGTTGTTCGAGGATGCGCGCGGCCTCTATGTGCGCGGCCGCCTCTCGCTCAAGGTGGGGCGGGCGCGGGAGGTGGCGGCCCTCGTCGCCGAGGGGGCCATCGACGGCCTGTCCATCGGCTACAAGGCGGTCGCCGCGCGCACCGATCCGAAGACGCGCCTGCGCCGCATCTCCCGCATCGATCTGTGGGAGGTGTCCATCGTCACCTTTCCCATGCAGCCCGGCGCCCGGCTCCTCGCGCCGGCCCGTTCCGCGAGCCGCCGGCTCGATGCGGCGGCCGCGCGCCTGCGCACCGCGCTCGGCGCCGGCGCCTGACTGCGCGCCTCCTTCCCTTCCTTCTCCGACCGCAAGGACCCAAGCATGACCCGTTCCCTGAGCGCCCCCGAGACCAAGGTGGCCGCGCCCGAAAGCCGCGCCGCCGTGGACGAGTTCCTCGCCGCCTTCGAGGCCTATCGCGCGGCCAACGACGCCCGCCTCGCCGAGATGGAGCGCCGCTCGACCGCCGTGCCCGCCGCGGCCGATCCCCTCACCGAGGAGAAGCTCGCCCGGATCGATGCCGCCCTCGACGCGCAGCAGGCGCGGCTCGATGCGCTGGCCACCAAGGCCCGCCGTCCGGCGCTCGGCGGCGCGCCCGAGGCGCGGTCCGGCGACCTCGCCCACACCACGGCGTTTGCCGCCTACGCCCGCCACGGCGAGGCGACCGGCCTCAAGGCGCTGGAGGCGAAGGCCATGTCCGCCGGCAGCGGCACTGACGGCGGCTTCCTGGTACCCTATGAGGTGGAGAGCGAGATCGGCCGCCGCCTCGCCGCGCTCTCGCCCATCCGCGCCATCGCTTCGGTGCGGGTGATCGGCGCCGGCACCTACCGCAAGCCGTTCATGACCTCCGGTCCGGCCACCGGCTGGGCTGCCGAGACCGCCGC
>JAFIHR010000084.1 GCA_017849325.1 Xanthobacter autotrophicus
GGAAAGCCGATGTGATAGGAGCGGGCCTTGGCGATCACCGACAGGTCCGGCGGCAGGGCGCCGCCGTTGGAGGCGCGGGCCGCGTTGTCGTTGGGGAACGGCGCCGGCCAGTGGTCCGACAGGCGGCCGGGGCGCTGGAACATGTCGCCGGCGTCGTTGGGCCCGTCGGTGATCTGATACTCGCTCGCCACCTGCTTGGCCTGATCTTCGGTGAAGCTCGGGCCGCCCGGCTGGGCGAGGTTGCGGAAGTAGAAGAAGTTCGCCGAGTGGCAGGCGCTGCACACTTCCTTGAACACCTGGAAGCCGCGCTGAAGCTGGGCCTGGTCATAGGTGCCGAACGGACCGGCAAACGACCAGGACAGGCGGTGAGGCCGGTTGTCGTGGCCGCCCTCCGCCGCCCGGGCGGAGGTGCCGGCGAGCGGCGAGGCCACGAGGAGCGCCGCAGCAACGGCGCCGAAGAGAATGCTGCGAGTGGTCATGCTGTTCTCTCCGCGCCTCTCAGCCCTTGGTCTCGGGAGCCGCGGCCCCCGCCATCACCGGCGCGCCACCGGCCGATGCCTTTGCAGTCTTGGCGAGCACCGCATCGGCGATGGTCGGCGGCATCGGCTTCGGCTTCTCGACCAGGCCGAGCAGCGGCAGGATGATGAGGAAGTGGATGAAGTAATAAGCCGTCAGGATGCGCGAGGCGATCACGTAGCCGCCTTCCGCCGGCTGCGAGCCGAGGTAGCCGAGGCCCACCGCCACCACCACGAAGATCCAGAAGAACTGGCGGTAGAGCGGCCGGTACTTGGCCGAGCGCACCTTGGACGTATCCAGCCAGGGCAGGAACACCAGCACCGCGATGGCCGAGAACATGGCGAGCACGCCGCCGAGCTTGTCCGGGATGGACCGCAGGATCGCGTAGAACGGCAGGAAGTACCATTCCGGCACGATGTGCGCGGGCGTCGAGAGCGGGTTGGCCGGGATGTAGTTGTCCGAGTGGCCGAGGTAGTTCGGGATGTAGAAGATGAACCAGGAGAAGAAGATCAGGAACACCACCGTGGCAAACACGTCCTTGATCGTCGCATAGGGCGTGAACGGCACGGTGTCCTTGGCGACGCTCTTCACGTCGATGCCGTCGGGATTGTTCTGCCCCACGTGATGCAGCGCCCAGATGTGGAGGCCGACCACGCCGGCGATCATGAAGGGCAGCAGATAGTGCAGCGAGAAGAAGCGGTTGAGCGTGGGATCGCCCACCGAATAGCCGCCCCACAGCCACTGCACGATGGTCTCGCCGATCCACGGGATGGCCGAGAACAGGTTGGTGATCACGGTGGCGCCCCAGAAGGACATCTGGCCCCAGGGCAGCACGTAGCCCATGAAGGCGGTGGCCATCATGAGCAGGTAGATGATGACGCCGAGGATCCACAGCACCTCGCGCGGCGCCTTGTAGGAGCCGTAGTAGAGGCCGCGGAAGATGTGGATGTACACCGCCACGAAGAACATCGAGGCGCCGTTGGCGTGAACGTAGCGGATGAGCCAGCCGTAGTTCACGTCGCGCATGATGTGCTCGACGCGGGCGAAGGAGACCGGCGCATAGGCCACGTAGTGCATGGCGAGCACCACGCCCGAGACGATCTGGCAGATCAGCATGAACGTCAGGATGGCGCCGAACGTCCACATGTAATTGAGGTTCTTCGGGACCGGATAGGCAACCGCCGAAGAATGCATCAGCCCCATAATCGGCAAGCGGCTCTCGAACCACTGCGCGACTTTTCCCTTGGGCTGGTAGGTGGAATGTCCTTCCATAGGGTCCAACCTTTATTGAGCGCCGCGATTTCGGGCGTCAGCCGATCACGATCTGGGTATCGGAAACGAAGTTGTAGGGCGGAAGCTCGAGGTTCAGCGGCGCCGGTCCCTGGCGGATGCGTCCCGAGGTGTCGTAGACCGAGCCGTGGCAGGGGCAGAACCAGCCATGGTACTCACCCTGATGGCCGAGCGGCACGCAGCCGAGGTGGGTGCAGATGCCGATCACCACCAACCACTGATCCTTGCCCTGCTTCACGCGGGCCGAATCCGGCTGGGGATCGCGCAGGCTGGCGACGTCGACGTTCTCCGCCGCCTTGATCTCCTCCGGGGTGCGGTGGGAGATGAAGATCGGCTTGCCGCGCCACTGCACGGTGACGATCTGCCCCTCGGCGATGGGGGAGAGGTCCACTTCCGTGGTGGAGAGCGCGAGCACCGAGGCGTCGGGCTGCATCTGGGAAACGAAGGGCCAGACCATTCCGGCCACCCCGACGGCGCCCACGGCGCCGGTCGCGATGTAGAGGAAATCCCGACGCGTCGTCGTGTCCTGCGTCTCCGTATGTGCCACGGTGCTGCCCTCGTCCAGTAATGCGTTCCCATCCAAGCGGCACGGCGGGAGCCTGAGAAAGATCCGCCCCCGGTCTCGCATCGCCTCAGATGAATGTGACAGCGCCATGAAGTCAGGGACCGCCACCTTCGAGGGCCTCTAATTGCACCCCCGCATCATCTTGTCCAGATCAAGGCGGGGCAGCGCGCGGTCCTGCCGCAGAAAATTCCCCATGGCCGCTGCGTAAGCGGCGGGGCGGTGTAAAAGGACACCATGATCCTCGCCCTCTATTGCCCCGACATCGCGCAGAACGCAGGTACTTGCGTGCGCACCGGCGCGTGCCTCGGGGTCCCGGTGCATATTATTGAGCCGGCGGGCTTTCCGGTGAGCGCGGCCGCCTTCCGCCGCGCCGGCATGGACTATATCGACTCAGCCGCGATCGAGCGGCACGCCTCCTTCGCCGCGTTCGATGCCGCCCGCAGGGCCGCGGGGCGGCGGCTGGTGCTGTTCACCACGGCGGCGGCCGAACCGCATCTCGATTTCCGCTTCGAGGCCGACGACGTGCTGCTGTTCGGACGAGAATCGGCGGGCGTGCCGGGCGAGGTCCATGCCGCCGCCGACGCCCGGGTGCGCATTCCCATGCAGGCCGGCCGGCGCTCGCTCAACGTGGCGGTCTCCGCGGCAATCGGGCTGGCGGAGGCGCTGCGCCAGACCGGCGGCTTTCCGCTAAGCTGATTCCCGAATCCGCGCCCCGCGGCGCGTGCCCCATCTCCGAGGACCCGATGACGAGCACCCCTTCTTCCCCAGCGCCCACCCACCAGGCCGCCCCGGCCCCGGCGGAGAGCGAGCGGCAGGCCCGGGCGCGCCAGTGGTTCGTCGAGCTGCAGGGGCGCATCCTCGCCGCCTTCGAGGCGCTGGAGGACGAGGCCCCTGCCGCGCTCTATCCCGGCGCGCCGGGCCGCTTCGCCCGCACGCCGTGGGTCCGCACCGATCACACGGGCGCGCCGGGCGGCGGCGGCACCATGGCGCTGATGCGCGGGCGGCTGTTCGAGAAGGTGGGCGTTCATACCTCC
>JAFIHR010000085.1 GCA_017849325.1 Xanthobacter autotrophicus
CTGGAAGGCATCCGCCTGTTCCGCGAGAACCCCGACGTGCTCGCCGAATACCACAAGAGGTTCAAGTACCTGCTTGTCGATGAGTATCAAGACACCAACGTCGCCCAGTATCTGTGGCTGCGCCTGCTCGCCCAGGGCTCGAAGAACGTCTGCTGCGTGGGCGACGACGACCAGTCCATCTATGGCTGGCGCGGCGCGGAGGTGGACAACATCCTGCGCTTCGAGAGCGATTTCCCCGGCGCGAAGGTGATCCGGCTGGAGCGCAACTACCGCTCCACCGGCCATATCCTCGGCGCCGCCGCCCACCTCATCGCCCACAATGAGGGGCGGCTCGGCAAGACCCTGTTCTCCGAAGGGGCGGCGGGCGAGCATGTCACCGTCACCGGGGCGTGGGATTCCGGCGAGGAGGCCCGCGCCATCGGCGAGGAGATCGAGGCGCTGCAACGGGCCGGGCACCGGCTGTCGGAGATCGCCATCCTGGTGCGCGCCTCGTTCCAGATGCGCGAGTTCGAGGACCGCTTCGTCACCCTCGGCATGCCTTACCGGGTGATCGGCGGGCCGCGCTTCTACGAGCGGGCCGAAATCCGCGATGCCTTGGCCTATCTGCGCTGCGTCATCTCCTCCGCCGACGACCTCGCCTTCGAGCGCATCGTCAACGTGCCCAAGCGCGGCATCGGCGACGCCACCCTGAAGCAGATCCACGACGTCGCGCGCGCCACCGGCGTGCCGCTGCAGGATGCCGCCCAGGTGCTCACCGAGAGCGAGGAGCTGAAGCCCAAGGTGCGCGGCACCCTGCGCGGCCTCATCCAGGCCTTCGGGCGCTGGCGCGAGCAGGCCCGCGTGCTCTCCCACACCGAGCTGGCGGAGATCGTGCTCGACGAGAGCGGCTATACGGAGATGTGGCAGAAGGACCGTTCGGCCGAGGCGGCAGGGCGCCTCGAAAACCTCAAGGAGCTGGTCCGCTCCATGGAGCCGTTCGAGAACCTCCAGGGCTTCCTGGAGCATATCGCCCTCGTCATGGATGCCGACCAGGGCGCCGGCGAGGACGCGGTGCAGGTGATGACGCTGCATTCGGCCAAGGGGCTGGAGTTCGACACCGTGTTCCTGCCCGGCTGGGAGGAAGGCCTCTTCCCCCACCAGCGGGCGCTGGACGACCAGGGCAAGGCGGGCCTCGAGGAGGAGCGGCGGCTCGCTTATGTGGGGCTCACAAGGGCGCGGCATTCGGCGCGCATCTGGTTCGCCTCCAACCGGCGCATCCACGGGCTGTGGAACTCCACCGTGCCGTCCCGCTTCATGGACGAATTGCCCGACGCCCATGTGAAGGTGGAGGAGAGCCGCGGCGGCTACGGCTGGGGCGGGTCGAGCTATGGCGGCGGCAGCTATGGCGCGAGCCGGTTCGACCGGGCCGGGGCGGAGCCGTTCTCCTCATCGTCCTACGGCACGCCCGGCTGGCAGCGGGCGCAGAGCCAGCGCGGCCAGAATGGCGGCTCAGGCGGGCGCGGCGGCTTCTCGGAGGGCGCGAGCCCCTACCGGGCCGGGCGCGCGGAGCGCCGCTCGCCCATGGTGATCGAGGGCACGCTGCTTGCCACCTCCACCGGCGAACCCTCGCAATTCGCGCTCGGCGAGCGGGTGTTCCACATCAAGTTCGGCTATGGCGAGGTGGTCGGCGTGGACGGCAACAAGCTCACCGTGCTGTTCGACAAGGCGGGCGAGAAGAAGGTGCTGGAAGCTTTCCTGGAGAAGCCCTGAGCCGCGCCCTTCGCCCCGGCTTGACGCGGCCGGGGCGCGCGGCCCACAAGCGCCCAGCGAAATCCCCTCACGGACGCCCCATGCTCGAAGGCCTTCCCCCCAACGACGCCGCTTATGTGATGCGCCTCTCCGCCCCCAAGGCGGAGGCGGAGCGCATCTCCGGCCTCATCTCCGAGACCTACGATCCGGCCGAGGTGGCGGTGGCCAATTTCGAGAGCGCCGATCCGCGCGTGTGGGTGGTGGAAGTCTTCGCCGGCGCCGCCTTCGATGCCGACGACCTGCGCGAGCTGGTGCGCATCGCGGCGGGCGAGGAGCTGGCGGGTCAGGCCACCTTCTCGCAGATCGCGGAAACCGATTGGGTGGCGGCGAGCCTCGAAGGCCTCGCCCCGGTGCGGGTTGGCCGCTTCGTGCTCCACGGCGCCCATGACCGGGACAAGGTGGGCGCGCAGGACATCAGCATCGAGATCGAGGCCGCGCTCGCCTTCGGCACCGGCCATCACGGCACCACCCAGGGCTGCCTTCACGCCATCGAGGACCAGGCGCGCCGGAGCGAAGGGTATCGGGGCAAGCCGCGCCGCATCCTCGACATCGGCACGGGAACGGGGGTGCTCGCCATCGCGGCGGCGCGGCGCTTCCATCGTCCGGTGGTGGCGAGCGACATGGACAAAGTGGCGGTGGTGACCGCTAGGGCCAATGCGGCGGCCAACGGCGCGCGGATCGGCGTGCGGATGATCCATACCACCGGCGCCGGCGCGCGAGAGCTGGCGGAGGGCGGCCCCTACGACCTCATCCTCGCCAACATCCTGCTGCCGCCGCTGAAGCGCCTCGCCCGGCCGCTGGCCGGACTGCTGGCGCCGGGCGGGCGCATCGTGCTGTCCGGCCTTCTGGTGGCGCAGGTTCCGGCGGCGCTGGCGGCCTATCGCAGCCAGCGCCTCTATTTGGAAACGGTCCGCCGCATCGAGGGCTGGGCCACTCTCACGCTACGGGCCGGCCGCTGAGCGGGCGCGCCTTTGGACGGCGCGCCGCGCAAGACCGCGCGGGCGCGGCTCACTGGCGCGGATCGTGCCCGGTGAGGTGAATGTAGCGGGCGATCTCGCGATCGGCCTGCGCCTGGCGCGCGGCGACGATGGCGGCGAAAAAGCGGGTGAAAAAGCCCGTCCCGGCAGCCTTGGCGCCCATCTGCGCCTCATCTTCGCCGTGGGAGAGGACCTTGCCGGAGGTGAGAGCAATGCCCATGGAGGATCTCCTGCTCGGCCGCAATGGCCGTTGATGCGATGCAAGATACTGCCTTCCGCATCGCAGCAGAAGATATAGGACAGCATGGGTGACCTTTATCGCATGCAAATTCGGCAGGGCTGCCCATGACGCCGGGCCGCGGGCAGGACGCCCCCCGCCGGCGGGGCCCGCCCCAAAGCAAAGGGCCGGACACCCTGGCATCCGGCCCTTGAAGGATAGCTGAGAGGAAGGGCGCGCGGCGCTCAGCACCGCGCCCGGGCGCGCATGGTCACCCGCCGCCCGAGACCTTCGGGCTCCGGCAGATTGCGATGCGCGGCATTCATCGTGGCGATGCGCTCCAGCACGTCGTCCGGGAACGGCGAAGCATGGCGCGTCCTCAGATTCACGTGGAGCGCGGTCTGCTCGGAGGTCGCCGACACCCAGCCCTCGCTGCCGTGATGCAGGCTGAGGAAGAGGTGCAGGCGCTTCTCGTCATAATCGATCAGGCGAACCGTCACGCGCACGGGCGCATCTCCGGGCAGCTCGCGCAGGAAGCGCACGTGGGTCTCGGCGATGAAGTAAGACCCGCCGCGCGTCTGCGCATAGCGCGGGCCCAGGCCGAGAAGACACAAGGCTTCGCTCGTGGCGCGATCGAAGATCAGATTGTAATAGGCCATGGTGAGGTGGCCGTTATAGTCGATCCAGTCCCGCTCCACCTTCATGGGCGAAGAAACAAAGGGAGCGAAGAACACGGGTTCAAACTCAGCACGGTCAAGCATGGCTGTTCCGTCCCGTCTTTTGCATGGTTTTGTGGGGTTCGACTTTCATACTGTGCCGCGTTCCGACCCGCCCGTCACCCCTCCAAATCGGATGAAAGAGCCCGCGAAGATGATTCGAAAGCCTCATGGTCAAGGGGGAAATGGCGCCAAAGACCACAATTCCCCAGATCAATTGGCGGTATGATCCATGCCCTGCCTCGGGACCTGGAAAAGAATTAATTTTTCGTAAATGCTTGCCGCGCTCGCGAAGAAAATGGCTGCGATGCAAAATTGTGGCAATGATGTCACTGCGATGCAAAATTCGTCCGGGAATAACAAAGTCGTGATCCGGAGAATCTCATCATTAGGGTTAACCCACCCACCGTCCGATGCGCATAAATCTTGTGCAAAATGGTGCCGTACCACCTCTTGATTAAGATTGA
Organism: Xanthobacter autotrophicus; assembly: GCA_017849325.1. Lineage (GTDB taxonomy): Bacteria > Pseudomonadota > Alphaproteobacteria > Rhizobiales > Xanthobacteraceae > Xanthobacter > Xanthobacter autotrophicus_B. The sequence goes on from JAFIHR010000085.1 coordinate 4,166, forward strand.
GGCGGAGCGACAGCCGAGCTTCCTCCCGCCGCCTACCTCCAGCACCGCGCGCACCCCGGACCGCCCGCCGCCCACCCGGTGGGAGACGCCGGCGGCACGGCGTTTTCCGCGGGGCAGGTCGTACACAATGTGGTGATGCAACTCTGGCCTGCGCCATCGACCCCCGATCGCCGGAAGGCTATAGGACTCCCACGCGGCGCGCGGCCGCGCTGAACCGACCAGCGGTGCCCCTGCCCCCGGCGGCGGAGGAGCCGGAATGCCCGCGCGGAAAAGGCCGGCGGCGGGCGAAATCGTCTCGATCTGATCGCAATGCCCCGGCATGTAAGGGCCAGCGGCAGCGAAAACGAAAACCTGAAGAGGCACGGCGTGCAGGCGCTACTCATCAGCCTTGCGACAGCGATCACCCTGGCCATCGGCGGCGCCTTCGCGGCGCCCCTGGTCATCGACTGGAACAGTTGGCGCGCCTCGTTCGAGAGCGCGCTCGGGCGCACCCTCGGCCTGCCGGTGGTCATCCGCGGCCCCATCGAGGCGGCGATCCTGCCGGCCCCCCGGGTGGTGCTGCGCGACGTCTCCCTCGGCGACGTGGTGTCCACCGGCGCGCTGGTGGACGAGCTGCGCGCGGAGGTGTCCCTCGGCGCCCTGCTCAAGGGCGAGATCCAGGCCACCGGCGTCACGCTGAAGCACCCGCAGGTCCGCCTGCTCATCGACAGCTCCGGCCATGTGGCGCTTCCGGTGGGCACCCGGCGGCCCACCGACATGACCATCGCCAGCTTCGCCCTGGAGAACGGCTCCCTCGACGTCCTCGACCGCGGCACGGACCGCGCGGTGGGCCTCTCCGGCATCGACCTCAACGGCGAGGCGCGCTCGCTGTTCGGCCCGTACCGCCTCGAAGGCGAGGTGAAGGCGCCGAGCGGCATCTACGGCGTGCGCGCCATGCTCGGCGAGATCGGCGCCGACGGGGCGGGCAAGCTGCGCCTCTATGTGGACGGCCGCACCGCCCCCATCGCCTTCGATCTCGACGGCAGCCTCTCCATGGCGGACGGCCGCCCGAGCTACGCCGGCAAGCTCCTGGCGCGGCGCAAGGGCGGCGTCGGGCTCGCCGGCTGGCATGCCGCCGCCACCGTGCGCGCCGAGCCGGAGGCCGTCGCCGCCGATACGCTGGAGATCGCCATCGGCGACGATACCGAGCCCGCCCAGTTCTCCGGCACGGCGCGCCTCGGCCTCGGCCGCGCCACCGCGCTGCAGGCCGATCTGGCCGCCCGCACCCTCGATCTCGACACCCTCTACGCCGCCAGCGAGGCCGCCGCCCCGCCCCGGACCGATGCGGCAAGCGGTGCCGGCGCCCCTGCCGCC
>JAFIHR010000418.1 GCA_017849325.1 Xanthobacter autotrophicus
CCTGCGCCCCATCTACGACGCGCTTTACGACCTCATGGACCGCCCCTTCGTGGAGCGCGCCCTGCAGTCGGGCGAGATCGAGATCGCCCCGCTCGCCTTCATGCGCGGGCGCACCCTCTCCAACGCCGCGGTGATCCTGGACGAGGCGCAGAACGCCACCTCCATGCAAATGAAGATGTTCCTCACCCGCCTCGGCGAGAACTCCCACATGATCATCACGGGAGACCCGAGCCAGACCGACCTTCCGTCCGGGCAGGTTTCGGGCCTCGCGCAGGCGGTGGGGCTGCTCGACGGGGTGGAAGGCGTCGGCGTCTGCCATTTCAAGGCGGAGGACGTGGTGCGTCACGAATTGGTGGCGCGCATCGTCGCCGCATATGAGAAGATCGAGGCCGCGGCGCGGGCCGCGAAACCGGGAGCTTGACCATGGCCAGCGCGGGGACCCCTGCGCCGAGCGCGCGCGGCGACGTTTCGTCCGGTTCCTCCATGGAGCCGGGGGCGGCCGCTGCGGCACAGGTCGAGATCGACCTGCTGGTGGAAGGCTCCGGCTGGGAGGCTCTGCCCGACGCCGAGGCGGTGGCCGAAAAGGCGGCGCGCGCGGCCCTGGCCGCCGCCGGCGAGGTGCCCCAGCCCGCCGAGATGAGCATCACCCTCACCGACGATGCCAGCATCCGCACGCTGAACCGCACCTGGCGCGGCTTCGACAAGCCGACCAACGTCCTGTCCTTTCCCGCGGCGGACCAGCCCGAGGGCGTGCTGCCGCACCTTCTCGGCGATGTCATCGTCGCCTGCGAGACTCTCCGCCGCGAAGCCGCGGAGGAACAGAAGGCCCCGGCCGACCATCTGGCCCACCTCGTGGTCCATGGAACGCTGCACCTGATGGGCTTTGATCACGAAACCGACGACGAAGCCGAAACAATGGAGGCGCTCGAACGGCAGATCCTCGCCGGCCTCGGGATCGACGATCCCTATGGCCTGCCGAAGGACGGCTGACGTTCGAGCCACAAGGAGACCATGTCCAGCACCGACCAGCCGTCCGACCCGCAGTCCTCGGAGCCGCAGAGTTTCTTCGATCGATTGCGGTCCCTCCTCGGTACATTCCGGCCCCACGGCTCGCTCCGCACCGACCTCGCGGAGGTGCTTGACGCGGGGAGCGCGGCCGAGGAGGTGAGCGAGTTTTCCGGGCCCGAGCGCAAGATGCTGCGCAACATCCTGCACCTGAGGGATGTGGGCCTCGACGACATCATGGTGCCGCGGGCCGAGATCGTGGCGGTGCAGAAGGAGACCTCTCTGGCCGACGTGCTGAAGGTCTTCGCCAGCGCCGCCCATTCCCGGCTCGTGGTCTATGACGACACGCTGGACGAGCCGGTGGGCATGATCCATATCCGCGATCTCGTCACCCACATGACCACCACGGCCGCCGCCGAGACCGGGCGGATCGACCTTTCGGCGGTGGATCTCGAGCAGAGCCTCGACGGCTCCGGCCTCATCCGCCGCCTGCTCTACGTGCCGCCCTCCATGCCGCCGGCGGACCTGCTGGTGGCCATGCAGGCGACCCATATCCACCTCGCCCTCGTCATCGACGAATACGGCGGCACCGACGGCCTCGTCTCCATCGAGGACGTGGTGGAGCAGATCGTCGGCGAGATCGAGGACGAGCACGACGAGGCCGGGCAGACCCAGCTGCAGGCGCAGGAGGACGGCTCCTTCATCATCGACGCGCGCGCCCCGCTCGAGGAGGTGCTGGAGCGGCTCGGCCCGGCCTTCGCCTCGGAGGAGGCGCTGGAGGAGGTGGACACCATCGGCGGCCTCGCCGTGCTGGTGGCCGCGCGGGTGCCGCAGGCCGGCGAGATCATCACCTTGCCCGGCGGTTACGGCATGGAGGTGCTCGACGCCGACCCGCGCCGGGTGAAGAAATTGCGCATCATTCCGCCCTGCGAGACGGAGGAGGCGGGGGGATCGGTCGCAGCCGGCAGCGCCTGACGGGCGTGGACGACGCTTCCCGCCCGACGCATCTTCCGGCGCAGTGAGGAGCGGCTCGCGGATGGAAAATGCGCCACGTCAATAACCCCGCGCGGCGAACGCCGTCCGGCGCGGGAGATCGGCCCGGGCGCCTCCTCGCGCCCCTGCGCGGTGCCTTCGAGGCGGTGGCGCGCCTCACCGGCCGGGCGCGTCTTGCGGTAGCCTTCGCCGCCGGGGCGCTCGGTGCGCTCGCCATGGCGCCGTTCGGCCTCTGGCCCGTTCTGGCGGTGAGCTTTCCGATTCTGGTGCTGCTGCTCGACGGAGCGCGGGGCGAACCCGTCCGGCCGCTCGGCGCGCGTCTCAAGACGGCCGCCACGGTGGGGTGGTGGTTCGGCTTCGGCTATTTCCTCGCCTCGCTGTGGTGGATCGGCGCCGCCTTCCTGGTGGAGGCCGATGTCTTCGGCTGGCTCCTGCCGTTCGCCGTCGTCGCCATGCCGGCGGGCCTCGCGCTGTTCACGGCGCTGGGCGCGGCGATCGCCATGCTGCTGTGGTCGCCGGGACCGGCGCGCCTCGCTGCCTTCGCCTTCGCCTTCACCGTGAGCGAATGGCTGCGCGGGCACGTGCTCACGGGCTTTCCGTGGAACACTTTCGGCTATGCCTTCGCGGAAAGCCTGACTCTGATGCAGAGCGTGGTGCTGGTGGGCACCTATGGGCTCACCTTCTTCGCTTTGCTGCTGCTTTCCACCCCCGTGCTGCTGCGGCGGCCGGGATGGCGGGGCGGCGCCATCGTTCTTTTTGCCGGAAGCGTGCTGGCGGGAGCGGCGCTCTTCGGCGCGGTGCGCCTGCAGGGGACGCCGCAGCCGATGGTGCCCGGCGTCCACCTGCGCATCATGCAGCCCAACCTGCCGCAGGATCAGAAGTTTTCCTATCCCCGGCGGAACCAGATCCTGACCGATTACCTCGCCCTGAGCGCCCGCCCCAGCGCGCTCTATCCGCGCGGCCTTCAGGATGTGA
>JAFIHR010000419.1 GCA_017849325.1 Xanthobacter autotrophicus
AAGGCGGCCATGGAGTATTTCCGCAAGGCGGCGGAACGGGGCCATGGCGCGGCCGCCTACAATCTGGGGCTCATCTACCTCCAGGGCCGCGTCGTGCCGAAGGACACCGCGAGCGCCGCCCACTGGTTCGAGAAGGCCTCCGAGCAGGAGCTCGAGGATGCCGAATATGCCTATGCCGTCCTGCTGAAGGAGGGCAACGGCGTGGAAAAGGACCTCACCGCCGCCGCGCGCATGCTCGACCGGGCGGCCCAGCGCGGCCACGTGACCGCCGAGGTCGAGCTCGGCATCATGCTGTTCAACGGCGAGGGCGTGCCCAAGGACGAGGCCGCCGCCGCCCGCCTGTTCCGCAAGGCGGCGCTGGCCGGCAACGCCATCGCCCAGAACCGCTACGCCCGCCTGCTCGCCGCCGGCCGGGGCGTGTCGCAGGACAAGGTGGCCGCCGCCACCTGGCACCTGCTGGCCAAGAAGCGCGGCCTCGGCGATTCCATGCTCGACGACGTGGTGGCGAAGCTCCCCGCCGCCGACCGCAAGATCGCCGAAGACAAGGCGGTCAAGTGGGGCGCCGCCGGCTAGAGGCCGGCAGACGCCGCCGATCCGCGGCGCCGGGCCGCCGCGCGCTGAGCCGAGGCGGGCCTTTGCCTTGACGCCGCCGCGCCGGGCAGGCACATGTCGCGGCAACACGATCCCTCATCCTCGCCGTCGCGTCGCCGAGGGGGCCTTCCGGGCCCGCCGCCGCGCGCTGACGCCTCGGTGCCATTCGCAAGCCAGGACCTCCCCGCCATGATCCGCTCGCCCCTCATCACCGTCATGGTCCAGGCCGTCCGCAAGGCGGGACGCGCGCTGGCGCGGGATTTCGGCGAGGTGGAGCAGCTCCAGGTGTCGGTGAAGGGGCCGGGGGATTTCGTCTCCGCCGCCGACCGCAAGGCCGAGCAGACGCTCCATGCCGAGCTCGCCAAGGCCCGGCCGGGCTTCGGCTTCCTGCTGGAGGAAAGCGGCCGCATCGAGGGCACCGACGACGCCAACGAATGGGTCATCGACCCGCTCGACGGCACCACCAATTTCCTCCACGGCATCCCCACCTTCGCCATCTCGGTGGCGCTGGTGCGCAACGGCGTGCCGTTTGCCGGCGTCATCTTCAATCCGGTCACCGACGAGCTTTATGTGGCGGAGAAGGGCCAGGGCGCTTTCCTAAACGACCGGCGCCTGCGCGTCGCCGCCCGCCGCTCGCTGGCCGACACCGTGATCTGCTGCGGCCTGCCCCACATGGGCCGCGGCGACCATGCCCGGTTCAACCGCGAGCTGGAGGCGATCCAGACCAAGGTGGCGGGCCTGCGCCGCACCGGCTCGGCGGCCCTCGACCTCGCCTATGTGGCGGCCGGGCGGTTCGACGCCTTCTGGGAGCGCAACCTCAAGGCGTGGGACATGGCCGCGGGCATTATCCTGGTGCGCGAGGCGGGCGGCTTCGTCACCGACATGGACGACGCCGACAAGATGCTGGAGAAGGGCGACGTCATCGCCGGCAACCAGGATATCCGCCGCGACCTCCTGAAGGTGCTGCGCACCGCCTGATCAGCGCCGGGCGAACAGCTTCTCCACGTCCTTCAGCGACAGGGTGACGAAGGTGGGCCGGCCGTGGTTGCACTCCCCGGCATTGGGCGTCGCCTCCATCTCGCGCAGCAGCGCGTTCATCTCCTCCACCTTGAGGCGGCGGCCGGCGCGCACCGAGCCGTGACAGGCCATGGTGGCGGCCACATGCAGCAGGCGCCGCTCCAGCGGCAGGGCATCGTCCCATTCGGCGAGGTGCTCGGCGAGATCTCTCACCAGGCGGGTGACATTGGCGCCGTCGAGCACCGCCGGCACCTCGCGCACCAGCACCGCGCCAGGGCCGAAGCCCTCCAGCACGAGGCCGAGCTGTGCGAGCGCGTCGGCCCGCTCCACCAGCCGGTCGGCATCGAGCGGGTCGAGCTCCACCACATGGGGGATGAGCAGGCCCTGCCGGACCACCCCTGCCGCGGCAAGGCCGGCCTTCAGCCGCTCGTAGACGAGGCGCTCATGGGCGGCGTGCTGGTCCACCAGCACGAGGCCGTCGCGGGTCTGGGCGATGATGTAGGTGCCGTGGAGCTGGGCGCGGGCGGCGCCGAGCGGGCGGTCGAGATCGGCGGCATCGGGCGGCGTCTCATGGGCCCGCGCATCGGCGGAGGGAGCGGCGATGTCGAAGGCACCCTGCAGGGCGCCGACGACCCCCTCGCCCATCCCCGCGTCCGAGAGCCCCGGACCGGCGGAATGACCGGCATCGAAGAGGGCCTGCGACGGCTCGGCCACCCCGTCCGCCGGCAGCGGGCGCGCCGGCGAGGTGCGCCAGTCGTAGCCGCCGGCGGGCAGCGCCTCGGCCGGCGCCGTGCGGACCGTCCCCGGACCGGCAAAGCCCATCGGGCGGCCCCATGCCGCGCCCGACGAGCCGCCCTCGCCGCCCAGCGCCGCGCCGGGCGCGCGGGCGAGGGCCACCAGCCTGTCGGCCATGGTGGCGGCGGTGCGTGGCACCCGCTCGGCGAGCGCATCGGTGAGGGTGCGCACCAGCAGCGCCCGGACGTTGCCGCCGTCGCGGAAGCGCACCTCGGTCTTGGCCGGATGGACGTTCACGTCCACCTCGCGCGGATCGAGGCTGAGGAACAGCGCCACCACCGGATAGCGGTCCGAGGGCAGGAGATCGGCATAGGCGGCGCGGAGCGCGCCCATGAGCAGCTTGTCGCGCACCGGCCGGCCGTTCACGAACAGATACTGGCTCAGCGAATTGGCCTTGGAGAAGCTGGGAAGGCCCGCCAGCCCTTCCAGCACCACGCCGCCCCGCTCGCCATGGACCGGGATGACGTTGCGCCCCGCCTCGGCGCCCAGCACGTCGGCGAGGCGGGCGCGGCGCCCCTCGTCGTCAGCGGCGCGGGCGGGGAAGACATGCGGCCCGCGCTCCTCGGCCACGAGGGTGATGGCCACGTCCGGACGGGCGAGCGCGAGGCGGCGCACCACGTCCACGGCCGCCGCCGTCTCGGCCCGGTCCGATTTCAGGAACTTCAGCCGCGCCGGGGTGGCGAAGAACAGGTCGCGCACCTCCGCCCGCGTGCCTTCGGCCAGCGCCGCCGGCCGGACGGGCGCGACACAGCCGCCTTCCACCTCGATGGCGAAGGCCTCCGCCGCGCCGCGCGCCCGGCTGGTGAGCATGAGCCGCGCCACCGCGCCGATGGAGGGCAGCGCCTCGCCCCGGAAGCCCAGGGTCGCGATGGAGAGAAGATCCTCGCCGGCGAGCTTGGAGGTGGCGTGGCGCTCCACCGACAAAACGAGATCGTCCGGCCCCATGCCCGCGCCATCATCGGTGATGCGCAGGAGCTGCCGGCCGCCGCCGCGGATTACCACCTCGATGCGGGAGGCGCCGGCATCGAGCGCGTTCTCCATCAGCTCCTTCACCACGGCGGCCGGCCGCTCCACCACCTCGCCGGCGGCGATGCGGTCGATAAGGACAGGCGGCAGGCGGCGGATGGACATGGCGATGGA
>JAFIHR010000420.1 GCA_017849325.1 Xanthobacter autotrophicus
CCACGTGATCAAGGTGGCGAAGAAGATCGCCATCGCCGGCAAGGCCGCCTTCCAGGCCGACGGCGTGACGGTGCAGCAGTTCAACGAGGCGGCCGGCGGACAGGTGGTGTTCCACCTGCATGTCCACGTCATTCCGCGCCAGATGGACGTGCCCATGAAGCCGCCCGCGAGCGCCATGGAGAATCCCGAGGTGCTCGCCGAGCACGCCCGGCTCCTGCGCGCCGCGCTGGAAGGCTGAGGGCAAAGCCGCCGCAGGGGGGACATTCGAGCGCCGGCAGCCGCAATTCCGACCAAAGAGGCAGCGTCGGGCGCCGGCATCCAACGCATTAGATTCAATCGATAATTGGCGACAGGCACGGCCTCCCGGGCTGGCCGGCTCCCCGATCAGGTCTTGCGCCACGGGGATGCATCGTTCACAAACCTGTCACCAGATCGCGAGCGGGGGATATGGCCATGGCGGCAGGGCGCTTTTCCGGCGGACCCGCCCATGGCCGCAATCCACCGCGGAGTTGAGCGCAGATGGACCACGGCGCACCTGTCCTCCCCCTCCTGCGCCCGTGGCTCGTGAATCCGTCGCCGATGCGCGGCGCGTGTCGCCGGAGCGGTGCCGGCGATGCCCTGCCATCGGACGGCCCGCCGGCTGCGGCGGCGCCCTGCCCCTTGCCCGGCACCGGCGCGCCGCCCTGACGCCGACGCACACCGTTCCGCCGGTCGCGCGGGGCCGGCCGCATGGCCGCACCGCCCGTCCCGTCTCAGGTCGGCCGCCCATGGCCCGACCCGCCCGCTGATCGTCAGGCCGAGGTACCATGGATCTTGCCCTCATCGCCCTCTCCGCCCGGCCGCTGGCCGCCAGCGCAGCCCGGGCGGGATTTGCCGCTCTCTCGCTCGATCTGTTCGCGGATCTCGACACCTGCTCCCAGGCCGCGCGCTGCGTGAAGGTGCACAAGAAGAACGGCTTCGCCTTCGATCCGGACGACCTGATCCAGGCGCTCTCCTCGCTGGCGCCGGCGGGGCTGCCGGTGGTGTTCGGCGGCGGCCTCGAGCACGATCCGGCGCTGATGATGCGCATCGCCAAGCGCAACCCCATCCTCGGCAACACGCCCGAGACCATCCGCATCCTCAAGGATCCGCTGGCGCTTTCCGGCATCTGCACCCATTTCGGCATCCCCTTTCCGCCGGTGTCGATGGAGGCGCCCAAGCCGGAGACCTTCGCCGGCCACAAGGTGGTGGAGAAGGTCGTCGGCGGCGCCGGCGGCACCCACATCCGGCGCCGCGCAGCGGACGACCTTTCCCCGCCCGCGCCCGACCATTTCCTCCAGGCGGAGGTGGTGGGCGATCCCTACTCCCTGCTGCTTTTGTCCAACGGCACCTCGGCGCTGGTGGTCGGCGCCTCGCGCCAGTGGCGCGCCGATGACGAGGCCCATCCCTTCCGCTACGGTGGGGCGGTCGGTCCGGTGACGCTGCCGGCGGCCTTCGCCGATGCCATGCGCGAGGCCGCGACCCGGCTGTGCATCGCCTGCGGCCTCGTCGGGCTGATCTCGCTGGACTACATCGTCACCAAGGACGGCTGGTTTCTGGTCGAGGTCAATCCGCGGCTGAGCGCCATGCTCGACATCTTCGACGTGGATCCCATGCCGCCGCTCATGGGGCTGCATATCGCCGCCTGCGGCGGGCGCATGCCGGACGGCCTTCCCACCCCGTCGGAGATCCATGCGGCGGGCATTCTCTACGCCCCCTTCGACGTGGTGATCCCGCCGGCGATCTGGCCCGATCACGTGGCGGACCGGCCGGCCGCCGGCGCCACCCTTCCCAAGGGCGCGCCCATCTGCACGGTGAAGACCTCGGCCCACAGCGTGGAGGCGGCCATGGCGGCGCTGGACGAGCACATGGCGGCGCTGAAGCAGCACCTCGGCCTGGTGCCGGCGACCGCCGTTTCCCCTTAGGCGCGCCGGAAGCGCGGCGGCCCGGCGGCGGCAGCGCCGAATAGCCGCCGCCCGGGCACGCACCGCGCTCTCCCGCCGCAGGGTCAACCGCGATAAGGTGCATCCAGCCACCTCCTGCGGGCGAGCCATGAAAGGGGCGCCATGCGCGTTTTCATCTGCGAGTATGTGACCTCGGGCGGCCTGCGGGACAAGCCGCTGCCCGACTCCCTCCTGCCGGAGGGAACGCTCATCCGCGACACGCTCGTCTCCGATCTCGAACAGCTTCCCAACGTCAGCGTGATCCTCGCCCATGACGACCGCCTGCCGCCGCCCCACGAGGACAGCGTGCCGGTGCGCCGGGGCGTCGATCCCTGGGTGGTGTGGTCGGGCCTCGCCCATGAAGCGGACGTGGTGTGGCCCGTCGCCCCGGAGACCGACGGCCTGCTCGCCCGGCTCATCCGGCTGATGCAGGAAGGCCGCGCGCGCCTCATCGCCTCCGATCCCGGCGCCGTGGAGATCACCTCCAGCAAGCTGCGCACCGCGGCCCGGCTCGCCCAGCAGGCCATCCCCCATCTGCCGACCTACCCCATGGATGCGCTGCCCGCCGATTTCGACGGCGACATCGTGACCAAGCCGGACGTCGGCGTGGGCTTCGACCAGGTGAAGGTCTGGCCCAATCGCCGGGCCCTTCCCAAGGGCCTTGCCTCCAAGATGTCGGGCATGGTGGCCCAGCCCTATGTGCACGCCACGCCGATCAACCTCAGCGTGCTCGCCCGGCCCGACGGGACGACGCTGCTCACCGTCAACAGGCTGGAGGTCCGGCATGTGGTGGGCACCTTCACCCTGCTGGGCATGACGGTCGGCGGCCTCGACGATCCAGACGGCGCCCTGGCCGATCTCGCCCGCCGCGTGGTCGCCGCCTTTCCCGGCCTGTCCGGCCTCATCGGCATCGACGTGCTGCTGACGCCGGCGGGGCCGGTGGTGGCGGGCGTCAACGCCCGCGTCACGCCGGCCTATGCGGGGCTCCACGCCTCGCTGGGCGTCAACCCGGCCGCCTTCCTTCCGGAGCTGATCCGCGAGGGCAAGCCGCCGAGCGTGCCCCATCTGCCGCGCCCGAGCCCGGTGGAACTGAAGCTCCGCTGAGGCCCCTCCGGCGGCGCCCGCTCCCGCGCGGGGCGCGGCCGCCGGGAATCCTTTTGTCGACTAGCAAGAAAGCCCTTAAAGCCAGGGGGACATGCCGCGCCTTGACCGGCGCCGCCCCTCTGGCCTGGAGGCCCTGCGATGAATTCCAGCGAAACCGACGTCGCGACCGCGCCCGAGGCGGAGGCCACCGCGCGCCCCCATCGGTCCGGCGCGGACCGGCTGTTCCTGCGGCAGATGCCGTTCTATGCGCATCACGGCGTCCATGAGGAGGAGCGCTCGCTGGGGCAGAAGTTCGTGGTGGACGTGGACTGGTGGCTCGATACGCGCCCGGCCGCCTGGGCCGACGACATCGGCCTCACCATCTCCTACCAGCATGTCTACGACCACGTGCGCGCCGTGGTGGAGGATACGCCGGTGCATCTGGTGGAGACGCTGGCCGAGCGCATCGCCACCAGCCTGCTCGATCATTTCGCCAGCGTGGACCAGGTGCGCGTCGTGGTGCACAAGCCGGGCGCGCCCATCACCGGCGTGTTCGGCGACCTTGGTATCGAGATCATCCGCAGCCGCTGAGGCGGGCCGGCGGGGGCGGCGAACCTCGTGCGGCGATGCCCACGCTTTGGCATCGACGCGGCGCCGGCCTTGGGCCATAAGACGCCCGGCGAGGGCGGCCCCGGCGGGACCGCCCGACCTTCCTTCCCCAGACGCGAGGGGCGGCCGGGCCGGCATCACGGGGCGCGCCGGAGCACGATCTTCCGGGCGGGATTCGGCGGGCGCCGCATCCCCTTCCGGGCGGCCTTCTTCCCCTGAAGCAAGCCCTGAGAACACAGGAGACGGATGGTGAGCGAGACGGTGACCCTTCAGAGCTATCTCGACCGCTGGGCGGGCGCGGACGAGGCGCGGCGTGCCGTCGCGGCCGCCGTGGGCGCCATTGCCGGAGCGGGCGTCGGCATCGCCGATCTCGTGGCGCGCGGTCCCCTGGAGGACGGGCTCGCCAAGATCCGCGGCGACGAGGCCAATGCCGGCGGCGACGCCCAGAAGGAGCTCGACGTCATCGCCGAGGAGCGCATCATCGCCGCGCTGAAGGCCACCCCCGTTGCCTTCCTCGCCTCCGAGGAGAGCGAGGCGCTGATCCCGGTCACCGACGGCGGGCGCCTCGTGGTGGCGGTCGACCCGCTGGACGGCTCCTCCAACATCGACACCAACGTGTCGGTGGGCACCATCTTCTCCATTCTGCCCTATGACGCGGCCACCTTTGCCGAGGATCCGGCCAAGGCGGTGATGCGGCCGGGCGCCAACCAGGTGGCGGCGGGCTTCCTCGCCTATGGCCCGGCCACCATCATGGTGGTGACCTTCGGCGCCGGCACCCAGGTGTTCGTGCAGGACCGCGTCTCCGGCGACTTCATCCTCGCCCGCGACCAGGTGGAGATCCCCGCCGAGACCAAGGAATACGGCGTCAACCAGTCGAACATGCGCCACTGGGCCGAGCCCATGAAGGCCTATATGTCCGAGTGCCTCGCCGGCAAGGAAGGCCCGCGCGCCAAGGATTTCAACATGCGCTGGGTGGGCTCCATGGTGGCCGACGCCTTCCGCATCTTCACCCGCGGCGGCGTCTATCTCTATCCCGGCGACCAGCGCAAGGGCTATGAGAACGG
>JAFIHR010000421.1 GCA_017849325.1 Xanthobacter autotrophicus
CAGCAGCACGACCACGATGGCCGCCACTTCCTCCAATTCGCCGAATGCCAGGGCCAGCGCCGCCGCGGCCGCCAGCAGATAGACCATGGGGCTGAGGAACTGGTGGAGGAGCACCGCGAGCGCGCTGGCGGTGCGTCGCGCTGCGATGGTGTTCGGCCCGAAAGCGAGCCGGCGCCGCTCGCTTTCCGCTTCGGCGAGGCCCGCAAGGCCCACGCCCATGCGGGCGAGCACCTGATCGGCGGGCAATGCGTGGGGATTTTCGGGGGCAAGGTCGGACGGCATGGCGGACGCTGCGCTCTGCTGTCCCATGCGGCGCCTCCTGGCGCTGGAGTTCCGGACCGGCGTTGCTGGACGGGGGCGACGGCGCCCGGAACCCGCGGCCGCGATGAATGGGAAGCCGGCGCGCCCTGCGTTTCGGCCGCCGCTACCTCGAACGGAGCGCGCCGCATCCGGTCGCGGGTGCGGCAGGTTCGGCTTCAGGCTCAACCGATGGCGGAACGGTGGACGGAGGCCCCGCCCTGTTCGATGCTAGAAATCGGTGATGCGTGATGGCGATGCGGGAAGTCAGGCCGGATGCCGGCGCCGCGCGGAACCGGAACGCGGCGCAACGGAACATCGCGCCGCTCCGGCTCAAGCTCGCCCGCGAAAGGGCGAGCGACCTACCCCGCCAGGGTCAGCGCGGCGGAATGAGCCAGGAGAGCAGGGAGTTGGCCGGCTGCTTGCCGTGGCCGCTGCTCGCCACCACCACCAGCTCGCTGACCTCGCCGCGCTTATAGGCGGCAAGGAAGCGCTCGTAATTCTTGAACGAGACGCAGCCGTTGGAATCGCCGCGCGGTCCCAGGAGGTAGCTGTGGGTGAGCAGGCCGGTGCGGCCGTACATCTTGCCCTCGCCCACCGGATTGAGGCGCAGCGCCTCCACCCCGTGGAACAGCGCCTCGCGCATGGTCAGCTTGTAGGTGTTCGGCGGGGTGGGGCCGAGCATGCGGATATGCACGCGCTTCGAATTGTCGAAATTGTCGCCGTAGCCGGAATGGGCCTCCAGCCGCTCGCCGCTCGGCAGGTAGACCGTGGCGGCCTCGATGTCATAGAGGGCGTAGCGGGTGCCGGGCGTCGGCAGGGCGACGCGGCCGTCGGGCGTGGTGTCCGCGTCGGCGGGCGCGGTGTCCGTGCGGGCGGCGGTCATCACCTGCTCGCGGCGCGGCAGGGGGCTGGCGTCCGGCGCCGGGACGGAGGCGACCTGACTGCCGGCGCCCTGGCTGCCGGTGGGCGGCGCCGCATTGCGGTCGCTCAGCGGATTGCGCCGGGGCAGCGGCACCACCATCGCCACCTCGGGCGGCCGGGTGGGCAGGGGAATGCCGGCGGGCGATTCAAGGTCGCCGGCGGCCACGTGGGCACGGAGCTGGGCATCGATGGTGGTATCGAACACCCAGCCCGGATCGATCTCCAGCCCGCCGGAGGCCGGAAGGCCGGCCGTGTCGGTCAGGCGGCTGCCCGCGGCGGCGAGGGCGAAGGTGCCGGATGCGCCAACGGCCTTGGCCGCCGTGCTGGCCAGAATGTTCACATCCGTTTGAGGGGAACCAGGCGCGCGCGCCGTCGTTTGTCCGTTATCGAGGCGCGAGATGAGGAACATTCCGCCGGCCGCCGCCAAAGCGGCGAGGAGAATGGCCGCACCCAGGAGCCTTGTCGCGCCGCGGCGCCCCGTGGAGCCTTCACCGGATCCACGGGGAGACGCCGCGTCGCGCTCGTAAGGCGCCGCGTCGTCGTACCAGTCTTCCGGGGCCCAGTCGTCGGGCGAGGAGCCTTCGGGGGGCCAAGGGGAATGCGTCATGGGCCTCGCTTTTTCGAACGGGTGAGATCCAGCTCGTTCCTCAACCCCGCTTGGCGGTCAGTGGTCCTTGCCGGATCGCCGACCGAACGGGAACACTTTGAGACAACGGACGTGCGCCTCACGGCCGCGCCGTCGCTTGTCCCGCGAAACCATCTCTCACCGCCTCAAGGCCGCGCCCCACGCGGGACGTGCCGTCTGCGACCTTTGCCTTGATCTTAGCGCCAAAGGCCTCGGATGCGGACGAGCCTGCCCGAACTCGGTGACTATTTCCTTTACAACGCTGTAACCAGAGCAGAAAGGCGAGAATGTGGACACGGCCACGCCAGCGCGCCTTTTGTTCCAGCAAAAATTTCGATGGGAAGAATGGCCGTCCCGCGCCCCGATGTCCAGTTGGGAGGGCCCCGGAGGCGCTTTGCGCGCCTCGTGGGTAGTATGACCATACGGTCTTTGCGGCCGGCGGGCCTTGTCAGCCCGCGTCCTGTCGCTTAAGTCCGCGGGACGGCGGCGCTCAGGCATCGGGCCGCGGCGCGCGAGGGGAATGGTGCGATGGCGCTTGATGTGGATCAGGTGGTCGAACGCCGCGCCCTGCGGCGCAAGGTCACCTTCTGGCGCACCCTCGGCGTGCTCGCCGCGGTGGCGGCGCTGGTGGTGGGGGTGGTCGCCCTCGGCGGGAGCGAGGTCTCCCGGTCCTCGCCCCACGTGGCGCGGATTTCCATCGGCGGCATCATCCGCAACGATCGCGACCGGGTGGAGCTGATCGACAACATCGCCGAATCGCGGGCCGAGGCGGTGATCGTCTCCATCGACAGCCCCGGCGGGACGGTGACCGGCGCCGAGCAGCTCTACGACGCCCTGCGCCGCCTGGCCGAGAAGAAGCCGGTGGTGGCGGTGGTGGAGGGCATGGCCGCCTCGGGGGGCTATATCGCGGCGCTCGGCGCCGACCACATCGTGGCGCGGCGCAACGCGCTGGTGGGCTCCATCGGCGTCATCTTCCAGTTTCCCAATGTCTACGAACTGCTGAAGAGCTGGGGCGTGAGCGTGGAGGACATCAAGTCCTCCCCCCTGAAGGCGGCGCCCAACGGATATTCGCCCACCTCCCCCGAGGCGCGGGCGGCCATCGATGCGCTGGTGGTGGACAGCTATGCCTGGTTCCGCGGGCTGGTCGGGGAGCGGCGCAAGCTGTCCGACAACGCGCTCGCCACCGTGTCCGACGGGCGGGTGTTCACCGGCCACCAGGGCCTGGAGCTGCAGCTCGTGGACGAGGTCGGCGACGAGCAGACGGCGCGCGAATGGCTCGCCCGCGAGAAGGGCGTGTCCAAGGACCTCAGGGTCCGCACCTGGCGCACCAGGGAGATCGGCGACGAGTTCGGCTGGCTCTCCGGCGCGGCGCGTGCCCTGGCGGGCGCGGTCGGATTTCCCGCCGCGGGCGAACTGCTCGCCAAGGCGGCAGGAAGCCTCCAGATGGCCCAGCTTGACGGCCTTTTGGCCCTCTGGCACCCTCAGGTAGATAGGTAGCCCAGGCGGAGCACGCCGCACCTAATTTGAGCGCTCGCAAAGACTTTTCGGGCTGGGCATCGGCAGATAGACAGAATGGCGCGCCATCCATGGCGCCGGGCAGCCGGCGGCATGGGGAGCAGGGCGCCCTGGATACAACCATCGTCGCGGGGGCAGAAGCGATCGATCGTGTGGACGCGCACGGAGGGCCTCCTGGTCATCCGCGATGCGGCTTGGTGCGGATTGGGCTGGCGTGGCGCGCGCCACGGGCTTGAGCCGCGCCGGCGGCGTCGGCATGCGTCGTGCTTGGCGATCGGTCGTGAAGGAGAAGGGGCCGTCATGATCAAGTCCGAGCTTGTGCAGAAGATCGCAGAGGCCAATCCGCATCTCTACCAGCGGGATGTGGAGAATATCGTCAACGCCATCCTGGAGCAGATCGTCTCGGCCCTGGAGCGGGGCGACCGGGTGGAGCTGCGCGGCTTCGGCGCCTTCTCGGTGAAGAAGCGGGAGGCGCGCCTCGGCCGCAACCCGCGCACCGGCAAGCAGGTGGACGTGAGCGAGAAGACGGTGCCCTACTTCAAGACCGGCAAGGAGATGCGCGAGCGCCTCAACGACGGCAAGTGAGACGCCGGCCGGAGAGCGAGCGCTCGCTGGATCGGGTATTCCTCTGCGGGGCGCCCGGCGCCGGGGCCGCTCGTTTGGCCCCCACCCGGCGCACGCGGCAGGTGACAGCGGCGGCACGACGGTCCAATAAGGGACGATCGATTCCGTGATGTTCGGAAAGTGAGCGCTGCCATGCGACGTGCCCTCTCCCTCATCGTCGGGGTGCCCCTCGGCATCCTGGCGCTGGCGCTGGCGGTGGCCAACCGCAAGCCCATCACCCTCTCGCTCGATCCCTTCTCCCCCGATGCGCCCGGGCTCGCGGTGGATCTGCCGCTGTTCGCCGTGATCTTCATCTCCCTCATCCTGGGGGTGATCATCGGCGGCACCATCACCTGGGTGAAGCAGGGGCGCTTCCGGCGCGAGGCCAAGCAGGCCCGCGCGGAACTGCGCCGCACCACCGCCTCGCCCCCGCCGGCCGCGTCTGGCACGCTCTCGCTGCCGCGCCCGCGCTCCTGAGGGCGGACGCGCCGGTTCAGGGTGTGTGCCGCTGACTGGTAGGGCTGTGGTGGGTGCCGGGTTGACCCATCGAGTGGGCGCCGGAGGCCGGGAATTCCAGGCTCGCGAGGGGTGGCGGCCGGTGTCCCGAGAGTCGGGCAGCCTGACGAAGCCCCGCCTCGCTCATCCGCCCGGCTCACGACCGCAGGGCGCGAGGGCTCATCCTCAAAGCCTGAATTCTAAGACGCGCCGGCCGGGCGTTTCCGGTCCGGGGCCTGCCCTCCCGCCATCCCCGCTCGACGGTCCGGCCGAAAAGGAAAGAGCCCGCTTCCATCGGCTCGCGTGGCGATCCGATGGAAGCGGGCTCTTCATCATGCGCCAACGCGCGATGCCGATGCCCTGCAGAACCGCCCGGCGCGCCGCGCCCAGGCGGGTCGCTCAGAAGGGGGAATCGGGCAGGTCGAACGGGCCGGGCAGCGGCCAGCGCAGGCCGGTGATCGGGCCGGGGCCGGCCGCGCTGCCGAGATAGTTCGGATAGAAATAGTCCGGCGGCAGCGCATAGTTGAGGTACGGCCGGGAGCCGGGCTTCACCACGTTGCCGGGATCGAGATAGGAGCGCTTGGTGATGGTGATCTTGGTGCGCTTCTGGCCTTGAGCCTCGGCCGGGCTCACGGCCGCGACCGTGCCGGCGCCAACGATGCTGGCCGCCAGAGCGATGGTGAGCAGCGGAGCGAAACGCATAAGAACCTCCCCAATCTGGCAGAGACTGCCATCTCCCGGATTAAGGCACTCGCGCACCGTAAGCAAGGCAAGGCGCGGGTGCGCCGCCCCCGAGCTGCGCGCGGGCCCCGCGGCGTGGCGCCAGGGTCACACTCCGGCGGGCATCGGGGCGCCGCCGTCCGCGCCGTGGCGGCGCGCCGTTTCAGGTGCGAACGAAGGCGGAGCCGTCCGGTTCCCTCCGCCGGTATCGCGCAAAGCGTTGCGCCGCCGCCCGCTTCGGCCTAAAAGCACAGTTTCCGGCCGCCGGGCGCGAGGCGTTGACGGCAGGGCCGGCAGATCCCGAGGAACATTCATGGGTTACAAGGTCGCCGTCGTCGGCGCCACGGGCAACGTGGGCCGGGAGATTCTCTCGATCCTCGACGAGCGGGGCTTCCCCGCGGACGAGGTGGTGGCACTCGCTTCGCGCCGGTCGCAGGGCGTGGAAGTCTCCTACGGCGACAAGACCTTGAAAGTGAAGGCCCTCGACACTTACGACTTCTCCGATACCGACATCTGCCTGATGTCGGCGGGCGGCTCGGTGTCCAAGGAATGGTCGCCCAAGATCGGCGCCCAGGGCTGCGTGGTGATCGACAATTCCTCCCAGTGGCGCACCGATCCCGACGTGCCGCTCATCGTGCCGGAGGTGAATGCCGACGCCATCGAGGGCTTCAAGAAGAAGATGATCATCGCCAACCCCAACTGCTCCACGGCGCAGCTGGTGGTGGCGCTGAAGCCGCTGCACGATGCCGCGACCATCAAGCGGGTGGTGGTCTCCACCTACCAGTCCGTCTCCGGCGCCGGCAAGGACGCCATGGACGAACTGTTCTCGCAGACCCGCGCGGTGTTCGTCTCCGATCCGGTGGAGCCGAAGAAGTTCCCGAAGCGCATCGCCTTCAACCTCATTCCGCAGATCGACGTCTTCATGGACGACGGCTACACCAAGGAAGAGTGGAAGATGGTGGTCGAGACCAAGAAGATCCTCGACCCGAAGATCAAGCTCACCGCCACCTGCGTGCGGGTGCCGGTGTTCATCTCCCATTCGGAATCGGTGAACGTGGAGTTCGAGAAGGAGCTGTCGGCTGACGACGCCCGCAAGATCCTGCGCGAGGCCCCGGGCATCCTCGTCATCGACACCCGCGAGACGGGCGGCTATGCCACGCCCCACGAGGCGGCGGGCGAGGACGCCACCTACATCTCGCGCCTGCGCGACGACCCGACCGTGGACAACGGCATCGCCTTCTGGTGCGTGTCGGACAATCTGCGCAAGGGAGCAGCGCTGAATGCGGTGCAGATCGCCGAGGTGCTGGTCAACCGCAAGCTCATCACCGCCCGCTCCAAGGCGGCGTGAGGCGAAACGGCCCTTCGATCGGTAAGGACAGCCGCCCTCCGGGGCGGCTGTTTCATTTGCGGGCCCGCCTTGCGCGGGACTGCGGGAATTGCCGCGCCCCCTCGTGCGGCGGCGTCCACGCAAAGAAAAACGCCCCCTCGGGGAAGGGGGCGTTCACTCCTTTAAGGCCCAGGTGAGCGCCGGCGCCGTCAGGCGATCTTGCGCTCGGGGCTCGCGTGCATGGTGCCGGTCTCGCGGGCGCGCACATGCCAGGACAGCGCTTCCTCGATGAGGTGCGGGGTGTGGCCGCCGCGGGCGCAGGCGCGGTCGAAATAATCCTGCATCTCGTCGCGGAAGGTCGGGTGCACGCAATTGGCGATCACCACCTTGGCCCGCTCGCGCGGGGCCAGCTCGCGCAGGTCGGCGAGGCCGACCTCGGTGACCAGGATGTCCACGTCGTGCTCGGTGTGGTCCACGTGGCTCACGAAGGGCACCACGGAGGACAGCGCGCCGCCCTTGGCGATGGACTTGGTGACGAACACGGCCAGATAGGCGTTGCGGGCGAAGTCGCCGGAACCGCCGATGCCGTTCATCATCTGCGTGCCGCCCACGTGGGTGGAGTTCACATTGCCGTAGATGTCGAACTCCAGCGCCGTGTTGATGCCGATGATGCCGAGGCGGCGGATGATCTCCGGATGGTTGGAAATCTCCTGCGGGCGCAGGATGAGGCGCGACTTGTACTCGGCGATCTTCGGAATCACCTCGTCATACTTGGACTTCGACAGGGTGATCGAGGAGCCGGAGGCGAAGTTCAGCTTGCCGGCGTCGAACAGGTCGAAGGTGGAATCCTGCAGCACCTCCGAATACATGGTGAGATCGTGGAACGGGCTCTCCAGGAAGCCGTGCATCACCGCATTGGCGATGGTGCCGATGCCGGCCTGCAGAGGCTGCAGGCGCTCGGTGAGGCGGCCCTTCTTCACCTCGTGGCCGAGGAATTCCATGAGGTGGGAGGCGATGGCCGCGGTCTCGTGGTCCGGCGGCAGCACGGTGGAGGCCGAATCCAGCTTCTGGGTCAGCACGATGGCCGCGATCTTCTCCGGCGGGATCGGGATGAAGGGCAGGCCCACCCGGCTTTCCGGCGCCACCACGGGAATGGGCTCGCGGAACGGGCGGCGGGTCGGGATGTAGATATCGTGCAGGCCTTCCAGGGCCATCGGCTGGGTGGCGTTGATCTCCACGATCACCTTGTCCGCGAGGATCGCGAAGGTGGCCGAATTGCCCACCGAGGTGGTGGGGATGATGCCGCCGTTGGCGGTGATGGCCACCGCCTCGATCACCGCCACGTCGATGGGACCGAGCTGGTGGGTGCGCAGATGCTCCACGGTCTCCGACAGGTGCTGATCGACGAACATCACCTCGCCGTCGTTGATGGCCTTGCGCAGGCCCGGATCCGACTGGAAGGGGATGCGGCGGGAGAGCACGTGGGCTTCTGCCAACTGCTTGTCGAGATCGTTGCCCAGCGAGGCGCCGGTGATGAGGGTGATCTTCAGCGGCTCGGTCTTGGCGCGTGCGGCGAGCGCCATGGGAACGGCCTTGGCCTCGCCCGCGCGGGTGAACCCGCTCATGCCGACGATCATGCCGTCGCGGATCAGGCTCGCCGCCTCCTCGGCGGAAACAATCTTGTCACGCAAAGAGGCGAGGCGAATGCGGTCGGTCGGCATCGGCAGCGATCCAGCTCTTCAAATATGAATGGGCATAGGGGTGGCCCATAGCCAGCCGGGCGGCAATTGCGGAATTCAACTAAAGATAAATCAGTCTCATGCCGTAATGCAGACCGGCAGGCCGAAGGCGTCGCGCTCGGGCGGATCGGGAAAGCGCAAAGCCTTGCCACAAGCTATTCTTTTGGCCGTCCAGGCGCAGGCGCAGGCATCGACGAGATCGTCCAGCCCTGCTCTCAGCGCAAGGGCGGTTTGCGCATGAAGCGCAGCGGTGGGCACGCCTGCCGCTGAGAGAAGCCCGATGCGCAGCGCGAGGCC
>JAFIHR010000086.1 GCA_017849325.1 Xanthobacter autotrophicus
GCCTCCGGCTTGAGCAGGGAGAGCCCGAACGGCCCGGTCTCCAGGAACGTGTGGGAGATCAGGCCCGCCTCGGCGAGGTTGGGCAGGAGCAGGGTGTAGATCCACAGGGCGCTGCCCACCAGGATGCCGGCGATGGCGCCCTTGGCGGTGGCGCGGCGCCAGAGCAGGCCGGCGGCGAAGGCCGGCCCCACCTGGGCGATGGCGGCAAAGGACAGGAGGCCGATCTGCGCGAGCTGCGCCTCGCCCGTGGTGCGGTAGTAAAGGTAGGCGAGGAACAGGATGAAGACGATGGCGATGCGCCGCACCATCAGCAGCACGCCCACCATGTCTTCCGGCGTGCCCTTGTCCTCGAACTGGGCCGCCCGCCGCCGCAGCACCAGGGGCATGACGAGATCGTTGGAGATCATGATCGCCAGCGCCACGCTCTCGACGATCACCATGGCGGTGGCCGCCGACAGCCCGCCCACGAAGGCGAGCAGCGCGAACTTGTCCGCCCCCGCGGCCAGCGGCACGGCGAGGACGAAGACGTCGCTGTCCACCCCGCCGGCCGGAAACAGCGTCATGCCGGCGAGCGCGATGGGCACCACGAACAGGTTGATCAGCACGAGGTAGAGCGGGAACAGCCAGCGGGCGCGGCGGATCTCCTCCTCGCCCTTGTTCTCCACCACCGCCACGTGGAACTGGCGCGGCAGCAGCAGGAACGCGCCCGCGGAGAGCAGGCTCATGGTGACCCAGTTCTCCAGCGACAGGCCGCGCTCGAACGGCGCGGTCGCGCCTACCGCCTTGGCCGCGCGCCACAGATCCCGGGGGCCGTCGAAGATGAAGAAGGTCACGAGGATGCCCACCGCCAGGAAGACCGTGAGCTTGACGAGGGATTCGGCGGCGACCGCGAGGACGAGGCCGTCCTGGTGCTCGGTGGCATCGGCATAGCGGGTGCCGAACAGCACGGCGAACGCGGCCATGGCGCAGGCCACCAGCAGCGACAGGTCGCCCACCATGGTCCAGCGGTCCATCTGGCCGGCGAAATAGCCGAGCACGGCGAGCAGCGAGGCGGACACCGCCTTGAGCTGGAGCGCGATGTAGGGCACCGAGCCCGCCATCGCCACCACCGCCACCAGGGCGGCGATGCCCTGGTGCTTGCCGTAGCGGGCGGCGATGAAGTCGGCCACCGAGGTGATGTTGTTGGCCTTGGCGAGGCGGACCACCCGCATGAGCAGCGGGGAGGCCAGCACCATCAGGAGGATGGGGCCGATATAGATGGTGAGGAAGTCGAACCCCTGCGTGGTGGCGAGCCCCACCGAGCCGAAGAAGGTCCAGGAGGTGCAGTAGACCGCCAGCGAGAGGGAGTAGATCAGCGGGCGCGGCGCGCGGCGCGCAGCAGCCGGGCGCGCGCGGTCGCCATAGCTCGCGATGGCGAACAACAGCCCGATATACGCAAGAGCGGCGAGGATGACGACCCAGGCCTGCAGCATCTCTCCCATCCGGGGGCGGCGATGGCCGGTGCGCCCGCGCGCCGCACCCTGCGGCCGGGCATCCCCATCCCGTGGAGATGCCTTGCGAAAACCTGCGCCCCTCTACTTTCGGCTACCTCACCACGGCGCGTTTTTCCTGTCCAGTGGCGCCAGCGGGACGGGCCGGCGGACGGCCCGCCCCGCCGGGCGATCAGTAGCGGTAGTGCTCGGGCTTGTAGGGGCCGCTCTGGTCCACGCCGATGTAGGCGGCCTGCTGCTCGGACAGCTTGGTGAGCTTCACCCCGATCTTGTCGAGGTGGAGCGAGGCCACCTTCTCGTCGAGGTGCTTGGGCAGGGTGAAGACCTTCTTGTCATACTGCCCGGGCTTGGTGAACAGCTCGATCTGCGCCAGCGTCTGGTTGGTGAAGGAGGCACTCATCACGAAGCTCGGGTGGCCGGTGGCGTTGCCGAGGTTCACCAGCCGGCCTTCGGACAGGAGGATGATGCGGCGGCCGCTCGGGAACTCCACCTCGTCCACCTGCGGCTTCACATTGTGCCACTTGAAGTTCTTCAGCGCGGCGACCTGGATCTCGCTGTCGAAGTGGCCGATGTTGCACACGATGGCGCGGTCCTTCATCTCGCGCATGTGCTCCACGGTGATGATGTCGATGTTGCCGGTGGTGGTCACGAAGATGTCGGCGCGCGGGGCGGCATCCTCCATGGTGGTGACCTCATAGCCCTCCATGGCGGCCTGCAGGGCGCAGATGGGGTCGATCTCCGACACCATCACCCGGCAGCCGGCATTGCGCAGCGAGGCGGCCGAGCCCTTGCCCACGTCGCCGAAGCCGGCGACCATGGCCACCTTGCCGGCCATCATCACGTCGGTGCCGCGGCGGATGCCGTCCACCAGCGACTCGCGGCAGCCGTAGAGATTGTCGAACTTCGACTTGGTGACGCTGTCGTTCACGTTGATGGCGGGCCACAGCAGCGTGCCCTTCTTCTGCATCTCGTAGAGGCGATGCACGCCCGTGGTGGTCTCTTCCGTCACGCCGCGCACGTTCTGGGCGACCAGGGTGTACCAGCCGGCCTTGTGCTTGAGGCGGCGCTTGATAGCCGCGAAGAGGACCTCCTCCTCCTCATTGGTGGCGCCGTCGAGGAAGGCGGTGTCGCCCTTCTCGGCGCGGGCCCCGAGGTGGATCAGGAGCGTGGCGTCGCCGCCGTCGTCCAGGATCATGTTGGGGGTGCCGCCATCGGCCCACTCGAAGATGCGATGGGTGTATTCCCAGTAATCCTCCAGGCTCTCGCCCTTCACCGCGAACACCGGGGTGCCCGAGGCGGCGATGGCGGCGGCGGCATGGTCCTGGGTGGAATAGATGTTGCACGAGGCCCAGCGCACGTCGGCGCCGAGCGCCTTCAGGGTCTCGATGAGCACGCCGGTCTGGATGGTCATGTGCAGGGAGCCGGCGATGCGGGCGCCCTTGAGCGGCTGCGAGGGACCGAATTCCGCCCGGGTGGCCATGAGGCCCGGCATCTCGGTCTCGGCGATGTCGAGCTCCTTGCGGCCCCAATCGGCGAGGTTGATGTCTTTGACGACGTAATCGTTGCTCATGGATCGCTCCTCGATCGCTCGGCGCGCGGGCAGACAGCCGGCGGCGGCCGCAGAAAGGGTCCAGGGGGCTCTACCATGGGAGGAGGACAACAGCAATCAAGATATAAGGAAATGTTTATATCTTAGGCCAGGAACGAGATTAGCTGGGAGCAAAGGCTGCATTTTGGCGGATTTCCGCCGCAATGGACGGCGCGCGTCAGCTTGCCGACATGCCCAGTTTGATTCTGACGAAAATTGTGATATATATTACTTTACAGTCGATTGCTCTTATCTCAGGTCGTTTCGCGCCCGCACCGTCGGGTGTCATCTCAGCTGGTGTAATCTCGGCAATTGAATGATGGGTCAGACGCGGCAGCCTCAAAACAGGGTTGGGCGCGGCGGCTTTCCATCGTCATCGACTGGCTAAGCGGGGCAGCGGGCGTTCCGGCCGCGGCCCTTGTTTGCAGCGCAGGACGCGCATCGCACCGGCGACCGGACCGGACGATCCGCGCGCCATCAGGTTCGGCCCGTGCGGCCGGATCAGGAGTGGTCAACAGCATGTCGACAAAGAAGACCGCGCAGACCCGCCTTGGCTTCAAGACGGGTGAGCACATTGTTTATCCCTCTCACGGTGTTGGCCGCATCATGGCCATCGAGGAGCAGGAAGTCGCCGGTTTCAAGCTCGAACTGTTCGTGATCTCTTTCGAAAAGGACAAGATGACGCTGCGCGTGCCCCTCGCGAAGATCGCCAGCGTCGGCATGCGCAAGCTTTCCGAGACCAATATCGTCGAAAAATCGCTGGAAACCCTGCAGGGCCGCGCCCGTATCAAGCGGACCATGTGGAGCCGCCGCGCCCAGGAGTATGAAGCGAAGATCAATTCCGGGGATCTCGTCGCCATTTCCGAGGTGGTGCGGGACCTTTACCGTTCCGATACCCAGCCGGAGCAGTCCTATTCCGAGCGTCAGCTCTATGAGGCCGCCCTCGACCGCATGGCCCGCGAACTGTCGGCCGTGCAGAACATCACCGAGACCGAGTCGGTGAAGCTCATCGAGCAGCACCTCCTGAAGGGCCCGCGCCGCGGCACGGCCAAGGCCGCCGAAGAGACCGAGATCGAGTCCGAGATCGAGGCCGAGGAAGCCGCCTGAGAGCTTCCGCTTCGGCAGTTGAAAAGACAGAAAGCCCGGCCAAGTGCCGGGCTTTTCTTTTTTGGGCGGCTCCGGGTCTGGCGCTGGTCTTCGTCTGGTCTATCCAAAAAGGCACCCACCCGATCGCAAACGGCCGCACCTGACGGAAGGCGGAAACCCCGCCGCGCCACCCGGTCGGGGCCGCCGGACCTGGCGGAAGCGCGGCGCTGCAACGCGCCGTCCGGCCATCCGCCCGGCCTCGCGTGGCCCGCACCCGGGAACCAGCCGGCCGCCGCCACGTTGTTGACGCCGGGGCTGGTCTTTGGAGGACGACCCATGTCGACTCGCAATCCCGACCGCGACAACCCGCAGCGTACCCCCGGCCAGCAGCAGGGCGGCCAGCAGGACAAAGGCAAGCAGGACAAGGGCCGCCAGCAGGAGGCCCAGATGCCCGGACGGAACCCCGGCGGCCAGCAGGGCGGCTCCTCCGGCGGCCAGCAGCGCCCCGATCCCGAGCGCCGGGACCGCTGAAAGCCGCGCGGTCGGCACCGGCGCGCAATCCGCGTGCTGCGACCCGGCCCGGGCCCCGCTGCCGCACACCGGCCGGCGCGGGGCAGGGTCCGGGCCGTCGCACCCCAGCTCGGCGGGTTTCGCCCGCATGCCTTGACTCCGGCGGCCGCGACGTCGCACTTTCCGCCCGCCGACCCCCGCTTGCGATGCGGGACCGCCGGCGCCAGCAGGGAGAGGACGATGGCGGAGAACGGGCGCGTGCGGTGGGGCAATGTGGTGACGGTGGCAAGCGCGACCCTGCTCATCGCCACGGAAACGCTCGCCACCGCCACTGCCGCCGCCTGGGCGCTGGGGGGCCTGTTCCGCCTCGGCGAGTATGGCGAGTACGGCCTCATGGCGCTGTTCGGCGCCTTCGCGCTCTATCTGACCTTCCTCTATCTGCGCCGCGCGGCGAGCGCCGAACCCATCTTCGAGCGCTGACGCCGAGCCCCGGGCGCCTCACCGCGCCGGGCCGGATGCGGCATCCACCAGCAGGGTGAGTCCCTCGCGGCCGCACACCGTCACGGTGCTCCCGGGCGAGAACGGGCCCGCGCCCGGCCGGGCTGCCCGCGCCTGCCAGCGCTCGCCCAGAAGCTGCACGTCTCCGCCCTCCCCGCCCCAGTCGAGCACCGTTCCCGATGCCCCGAGGAGCGCCTCTCCGCCGGAAACGAGGCGATGGCGGTGGGCGCGGATCACGGTTGCCAGCATCACCGCCAGAAGGCCGGCGCTCACCGCCGTGGCGGTGATCACCACGGCCGGCGAGAGTACGAAGCCCGGCGCCTCGTCGAACAGGAAGAGCGAGCCCAGCGCGAACGCCGCGATGCCGCCGATGCCCAAAACGCCGAAGGACGGGGCGAAGGCTTCCGCCACCAGGAGCGCCACGCCGAGCAGCAGCAGCCCCATGCCGGCATAGTTCAGCGGCAGGAGGTTGAGCGCGAACAGCCCCACCAGCAGCGAGATGGAGCCGACCACCCCCGGCGCCACGCCGCCCGGGCTGATGAACTCGAAGATGATGCCGTAAAGCCCGATGAGCAGCAGCAGATAGGCTATGTTCGGATCGGTGAGGATGCCGAGCAGCCGGGCGCGCCATCCCGCCTCCACCACCACCGGCGTCAGGCCCGCCGTGTGCAGCGTCACCGTGCGGCCCTGGAGGTTCACCGGACGGCCGTCGGCCTTGGCGAAAAGGTCGGCGAGGTCGGTGGCGATGAAGTCGATCACCTGCTGCTGCTCCGCCTCGGTGGCCGAGAGGCTCGCGGCCTTGCGCACCGCCTCCTCGGCCCAGGCGACGTTGCGATGGCGCAGTTCGGCGAGCCCGCGGATGTAGGCGGCGGCATCGTTCACCGCCTTGGCCTCGTGGGGATCCTCGGCCGGCGCCTTGGCGTCCTTTTCCTTCTCCGCGCCGGGCAGCGGCAGGCCGCCGCCGATGGCCACGGGCGTCGCCGCGCCGAGATTGGTGCCGGGCGCCATGGCGGCGATGTGGCTGGCATAGAGGATGTAGGTGCCCGCGCTCGCCGCCCGCGCCCCGCTCGGCGCCACGAAGGTGAGCACCGGCACCGGCGAGGCGAGGATGGCGCGGATGATCTCGCGCATGCTGGAGGCGAGCCCGCCCGGCGTATCCATGCGCAGCACGATGGCCGCCGCGCGCCGCTCCGACGCCGCGGCGAAGACCTGCGACAGGTAATTGGCCGTGGCCGGGCCGATCGCGCCGTCGATATCGGCAACGATCGCGATACGCTCCCCTGCCGTCGGCTCGGCCGCCATCGCGCGCGCAGCGCCCGGTAGCCACAGGAGGGCGAGGAGAAGACCCGCGGCCCGCAGGCACCGGCACAGAGTCCCGCCCGCCCCCTCGAACGGGCGTCGATCGGTGCTGCGATGTGCCGTCAACGAGGACACGGGCGGCGCCTCCTTGCCTCTGCTTACATGGGGAAGCCGCCGTGGGAATCGAGGGGCGCCCCCGGCCCGGAACCAAGGCCCCGGGCCTGCGTTAGCAAGGAAGAGCCCAAAAGGCGCGAAGCCGGCCGGCAGAGGGCGGGAATTCCGCATCCGGATGCCGTCTCCCCCGAGCTTCAAGCGCCAAGCCGCCGCTCGGCCGCCCCTTCGGCGCCAAAGCGGGAGGAGACACCGACAATGAAGGTAGCCGATTGCATGACCCGCCACGTCGCCCTCGCCCGCCCGGAGGAGACCCTTCAGGAGGTCGCGGTGCGCATGGCGAAGGAGGACGTGGGATTCCTCCCCGTGCGCGACGACACGCGCCTCGTGGGGATCATCACCGACCGCGACATCGCCATCCGCGCCGTCGC
>JAFIHR010000087.1 GCA_017849325.1 Xanthobacter autotrophicus
CGCGACTGCTGGGGCCGCTGGTTTCCGGGCCGCGCGCCGGTCTGGCCCTGACCGCCGCCGGGACGGTTCGGACCCGCCCCCGGACGATTGGGACCTTCCCCACCGGGACGGTTGGGGCCTGCGCCGGGACGGTTCGGCCCGCCGGGACGGCCGGGACCACCCGCCGGAGGGACGAGACCCGGAGCCTGCGGACCATTGCCGATGCCGGGAGGCAGGGGACGACCCGAGCCGGGGCCACCCGGACCGCCGGGTCGACCGGGCATGCCGGGGCCACCCGGCCCACCGGGTCCACCCGGGCCTCCCGGACGCCCCGGACCGGGGCCCGGACGCAGCGGCGGCGGGCGCACGCCGGGACCTCCCGGCGGACGGCCGGGACCACCGGGACGACCGACGACGGGCGGGCCCGGACGCCACGGGCCGGGGCCCCAGGCCGGCGGGCGGCCGCCCGGTCCCCAATGGGGCGGCGGGCGCCAGGCCGGCGGGCGCACCCACACGGTGTTCCAGCCGCGATTGTTCCAGCCCCACGAATTGTTCCAGGCCGAGGTGACCAGCACGCCGGCGCCGAACAGCAGCGCCCCGGTGGCGAAGGTGGTGAACACCGACGAGGAATCGTACGTCGGCACATAGATCCGCTCGGGATTGGACGGCTGAATATAGATGACCTGCCGGCCGCCCTCCTCGCGGGTGGTCACCACCTGCTGGGGCGTGGTCTGGAGGTTCCCCACCTGCTGCGCCTTGGCGCGCAGCATCTGGATGGTGGTGGAGACATCCTCCGGCTGGCTGATGAAGGCCAGCGCGAGGGATTCCGTCCATTCCATGTGCTCGAAGAGCGTCTTCACCACGTCGGGAAAGCGCGCCAGCGCCTTCACGTTGGTGTCCCAGTCCATGGCGTCCACGGCGGTGAAGTCGCCCGCGGCGACCGCCTGGGGATTGGCGGCGATCCATTGCTGGAGCGCCACGATCTGGTCGGGGAACGCGGCTGCCGGGAACAGGATGGCAAGCAGCGGATCCGGATAGAGGGCGATCGGCCCCAGAAGGTATTCCAGATCGGACAGGCTGTAGACCGGCTGCTGGGGCGCGGCCGGCACGGGGGGCAGCGCCTGGGCCGCCGGCGCGCCCGGAGCGGCCTGCGGCGCGGGGGCCACCTGGGTGGGCGGCGTGGCCTGCCCGGCTGGCCCCGGTCCGGCAGCGGCGGGCGCCTCGGCCGGAGCCGCAGGCGGCGTCTGCGCCATCACCGGAAAGGCGGCCGTCGACCAGCCGAACACGGCGGCCATGGCGACCCGCGACCAATTCCCCATCCCCGCCGGCGCTTTTCCCGTCCTCGGCGAACCCTGCGCCGCGGACGGATTTTTTGGCCTTAGCGGACCTCTTGCCCTGGATGGACCTGCCATCTTGCTTCTCCGGATGAGCCCCTAAGAGCGCGACCCCTGCCGGACGGCGCCTCGTGGGCGGTACCGTCCGGTCCATGAATCCCCTCGAACGCCATGGCCGGGCTGGATCAGCCCGGTCTGGCCGGCGGACGATTCGCCGTACGGATCGCACTCCTGGGGCGGCATCCAAGGGAAATTTCCCGCGTGGCGCAAGGAAGCCGGCTGAAATTTGGGACGCCGCGCACAGGGACGGGACCGCAGGCGCAGGGCCGCACGAGCCTGTAGGAGCGGCCTCGGAGGTAATTTCATAGGGAAATGGACGCGCGCCATCGCTGCGTCATATGGGCGCGGTCACTCCCAGGATCGGGGAGAAGTCGGGAGCGGAACAGAGGAGAGGCGGGCGCGAACCGTGGCGGTGGGCGGCGGCGAAAGAGTCCCGCGCCGCCCCGCCTTCCGGTCGGGCGTCAGATCACGCCGACCTCGCCGGGCTTGGCGATGAAGTCGAGCCGCTCGGCCGCCTCGAAGCTCGCGGCGGGAATGTCGAAGACATAGCGGTTCGCATACCAGAAATTGGCGTAGGGGAGGAAAACCACCGTGGGCGTGAAGCTCGCGATCTTGTCCGATCCGGCATAGAGCACCGCCTCGAAGGCGCCCGCGGTCTCCTTGGCGGCATTGTTGTCGCCGAAAACCTCGAACTCCAGGAACGCCTTGGCCGATTCGGCCGCGCCTTCCATGGTCTTGACCACAACGACGCGGAAGCCCTGGTAGCGGCGCCCCACCTTGCCGTCGTCCAGCATCTGGGTGAACTCGCCCAGGCTGCCCTTCTTCACCACGGTGCCGTCCACCATGGGCACGCCGAGATCGTTCAGGCCGACGGGCTTCGACGTCTTCAGCGGAATGGATGTACTGCTCTCGACCAATGCGGGCACGATGCCTCTCCACAATAGATGACCAACAAATGCGACACGGTTGGGCGCGCCCCCGGCGCGGCACATTCCGTGCCAAGGAGCCGCCGCGCCCAAAAGGCCGGCGACCCGCGCGGGGGCGCTTGATCGCGCGCTCACAGTTTCCAGTTGCGCGGTGCTTGGCAAGGGTCTTTTCGTTCAGCCGCCGGCCGCATCGGGGCCGATCGGCATGGCGGCGCGGGGCGCCGGAGCGCGGGCGCAGCGGATCCGGGCGGCTGTGTCCGGCGCGCACCAGTCGAGCGGAATTCGCGCGCTGCCGGAACGGCGATAACGCGGCAGTTCACACTTTCTCCACACAAGGGGTGTGAGACTGCGATATCAAGTTCATCGATCATGTTCAGGATGTCACGGTCGTGAGAGCATTTCTGGGATTGTCCGCGCTACTGGCCACGGGGCTCATCGGTCTCGGCCCTGCCATGGGCCAGATGGTGGCGCCGCAACCATACTCCGCGACCTTTCAGCAGCCCGCCGCCGCGACACCGCCCACCGCCGCGACACCGGCCGCCACGACGTCCACCGCGGGCATGACCGCCCCGAGCACCACGCCGGCCAGCCCCAAGGCGCAGGGCCGTCCCACGGTCACCTACACCAGCGTCAACGTGGACGCCCCCTATATCGCCCTCACCTTCGACGACGGCCCGAACCCCGCGACCACGCCCAAGCTGCTGAAGATGCTTGAGGCGCGGCACATCAAGGCCACCTTCTTCGTGCTCGGCAACCGCGCGGTGGAGAACAAGGAGCTGCTGAAGCGCATGGCCGACAGTGGCCATGAGATCGGCAACCATTCCTGGAGCCATCCGCAATTGTCGAAGGTCGCGGTCGCCACCGCCGACAAGCAGATCGCCGACACCAGCGCGGTGATCGAGCAGGCCATCGGCAAGGCGCCGATCTATCTGCGCCCGCCCTATGGCGACATGACCCCGACCCTGCGGCACCACCTCGAGGACAAATACGGCCTGACCCTGATCTACTGGTCGGTCGATCCGCTCGATTGGAAGAACCGCAACGCCGACAGCATCTACAACAAGATCATGGCGCAGGTCCGCCCGGGCGCCATCGTGCTGGCCCACGACATCCACGCCACCACCGTGGACGCCATGCCGAAGGTGCTCGATGAGCTGCTGGCCAAGGGCTACAAGTTCGTGACGGTGTCCGAGCTCATCGCCATGAACAAGCCCAGCGCGCCGAAGACCACGGTGGCCTCGCTCTCGACGCCCGCGCCCCGCCCGGCCGCGCCGAAGAAGGAGAAGGCCGCCGCGCCCAAGCCCGCGACCACCGCTGCGGCGACCACCGCCCAGCCGAAGCCCAAGCCGGCGGCCAGCCGCACGGCGGCCCACACCATCGGCCTGTTCTGATCTCGCCCGCACCTGAGACGGCGCAGGGCGGGGACGCTCCCCGGCCCGGATGATCCAAGTAGCGCGGGCGCGCATCCGGCAGGGTGCGCGCCTGATGCGTTTTAAGAGGCCGCCGAGCGCCACGCACGCGGCCGATTCCGCTCGCCCGTCGGGCCCCGTCACGGCAGGCGCTTGAAACCGCGCGCAGGCTCGGTGCCGACGATCGCGGCGCCGCGTTCCCTCAGGGGCGCTCCTTGACCGCAGGTCCCGCCCCGGCGCGCTGCAGCCCGGCAAGACGCATGTAGAGGGTGGAGCGGGCGATGCCGAGCCGCTTCGCCGCCTTGGAGAGATTGCCGCCGCACGCCTCGATGGTGCCGATGATGGCCGCCTCCTCCAGCGACCGCAGATCGGTGGAGGGCAGCACGCCCGCCGGCCCCGCCCCGGCCGACAGTGCGGACGGCGGCAGCCGCAGCCCGCCGACGGGGATGTCCGCCGCGCCGC
>JAFIHR010000422.1 GCA_017849325.1 Xanthobacter autotrophicus
GACATCGCGCGGGTGGAGAAGGCGCTCGACGACGGGCAGGCCCAGGTGCTCGACGCCCGCTCGCCCGAGCGATTCTCCGGCGCCGCGCCCGATCCGCGCCCCGAGCTGCCCTCCGGCCACATGCCGGGCAGCCTCAACCTGCCCTACGGCCGGGTGCTGAGCGATGGCTGCCTCGCCGCCCCCGAGGTGGTGCGCCAGGCGCTGAGCGAGGCCGGCGTGGACCTCGCGCGCCCGGTCATCACCTCGTGCGGATCGGGGGTGACGGCGGCGATCCTGTGGCTCGCGCTGGAGAGCATCGGCAAGCGCCCCGCGGCGCTCTACGACGGCTCGTGGACCGAATGGGCCGGCAGCGGCAAGCCCATCGCCACCGGGGCCTGAGGCGGCATCGCCACGGACTTGACGCACCAAATGAAAAGGCGGCCCGAAGGCCGCCTTTTTCAATCTGCCGCGAGTCCCGGCTCACCGGCCGAAGCCTGACGCCGAAGGATGCGCAGGGCATCCGGTCCCGGGCATGTCCAATCCACTGGTGCGGACGAGAGGACTCGAACCTCCACGGGTCTCCCCACTAGCACCTCAAGCTAGCGCGTCTACCAATTCCGCCACGACCGCAGTCAGGGATGGCACCGGAGCGCGGGCCCGAGGAATGGGCCGGCGGTCGCCGGGGGCCATCGTCTAACAGATCGATTGTGGCGCCACAAGAGGGCGCCCCGGCGTCGCCGCAGAAACTTGCGCCGGCTGTGGATGGGCGAGGCGGCGCCCGATCCGGCCGCGCTCCGCCGCAGCGGCGCCCGACCGCGGCGCGGCCGCTCACCCGCCTGTAAGCGGCCCTCTGGACGCCGCCGGCCAATGGGCTATCCATGGGACCGTGATGAGCTCGACCGCCAGCCCCCTCGCCGTTCCCCGCGCCAGCCTCGACACCCACTTCCTGCCGAAGGCGGCCGATGCGCCCCCGGCCGGCTGGGCGGTGAGCGAAGGCCGCGTGGCCTATCCCGACGCCCTCGCCGCCATGGAGGCGCGCGTCGCCGCCATCGCCGAGGGCACGGCGGGCGAGCTGGTGTGGCTGCTGGAGCACCCGCCGCTCTACACCGCCGGCACCAGCGCCCGGCCGGAGGACCTGGTGGATGCGCGTTTCCCGGTGTTCGAGGCGGGGCGCGGCGGGCAGTTCACCTATCACGGCCCCGGCCAGCGGGTGGCCTATGTGATGGTCGACCTGAAGCGCCGCGAGGCCGACCTCAGGCGCTATGTGAGCGCGCTGGAGAGCTGGATCATCGCCACCCTCTCCGCCTTCAACATCACCGGCGAGCGGCGCGAGGACCGGGTGGGCGTGTGGGTGCGGCGCCCTGGCGGAGACGAGGAGAAGATCGCCGCCATCGGCATCCGCGTGCGGCGCTGGGTGAGCTTCCACGGCATCTCGCTGAACGTGGAGCCGGACCTCTCCCATTTCTCCGGCATCGTGCCCTGCGGCATTCGCGAGCATGGGGTGACGAGCCTTTCCGCCCTCGGACTGCCGGTCTCCATGGAGGAGGTGGACGCCGTGCTGAAGGTGGCGTTCGAGGAGGTGTTCGGACCGACGGCGCGGGTTGAGGCGCCGCTCTAGGGACCGGGCAAAAGAAAACGCCGGCACCCGCGCGCCGGCGTTCCCATCTTCAGCCCGCGAAGCCGCCTCAGATGCCGAGCTTCGCCTTCAGGATCTCGTTGAGCGCCTGCGGATTGGCCTTGCCGCCGGAGGCCTTCATGGCCTGGCCGACGAACCAGCCCAGCATGGTGGGCTTGGCCTTGACCTGCTCCACCTTGTCGGGATTGGCGGCGATGATCTCGTCCACCACCTTCTCGATGGCGCCGGTATCGGTCACCTGCTTCATGCCGCGCTGTTCCACCACCACCTTCGGGTCGCCGCCCTCGGTGAAGATGATCTCGAACAGGTCCTTGGCGATCTTGGAGGAGATGGTGCCCTCGAAGATGAGGTCGAGGATGGCGCCGATCTGCGCCGGCGACACCGGCGAGGAGGCCACGTCCTTGCCCTCCTTGTTCAGCCGGCCGAACACCTCGTTGATGACGAAATTGGCCGCGGCCTTGCCGTCGCGCCCTTTGGCCACCTGCTCGAAGAACTCCGCCGTCTCGCGCTCGGCCACCAGCACGCCGGCGTCATAGGCGCTGAGGCCGTAGGCCTCCATGAGGCGCGCCTTCTTCTCGTCGGGCAGCTCGGGCAGGTCAGCCTTCAGCTCGTCCACCCACTCCGCGCGGATCTCCAGCGGCAGCAGGTCCGGATCGGGGAAGTAGCGGTAGTCGTGCGCCTCCTCCTTGGAGCGCATGGAGCGCGTCTCGCCCTTGTTGGGGTCGAACAGGCGGGTCTCCTGGCTGATGGTGCCGCCATCCTCCAGGATCTCGATCTGCCGGCGCGCCTCGACCTCGATGGCCTGGCCGATGAAGCGGATGGAGTTGACGTTCTTGATCTCGCAGCGGGTGCCGAACTCGGTGCCCGGACGGCGCACGGAGACGTTCACGTCGGCGCGCAGGTTGCCCTTCTCCATGTCGCCGTCGCAGGTGCCGAGATAGCGCAGGATGGTGCGCAGCTTGGTCACGTAGGCCTTCGCCTCCTCGGCCGAGCGCATGTCGGGGCGTGAGACGATCTCCATCAGCGCCACGCCGGAGCGGTTGAGGTCCACGAAGCTCTGCGTCGGGGAGAGGTCATGGATGGACTTGCCGGCGTCCTGCTCCAGATGCAGGCGCTCGATGCCGACCGGGATGCTCTCGCCGTCGGGCAGGTCCACCATGACGATGCCCTCGCCCACGATGGGGCTCTTGTACTGGCTGATCTGATAGCCTTGGGGCAGGTCGGGATAGAAATAGTTCTTGCGGTCGAACACCGAGACGAGATGGATCTCCGCCTTGAGCCCGAGGCCGGTGCGCACCGCCTGGGCGACGCATTCCCGGTTGATGACGGGCAGCATGCCGGGCATGGCCGCATCCACCAGGGAGACATGGTCATTGGGCTCGCCGCCGAAGGCGGTGGAGGCGCCGGAGAACAGCTTGGCCTCCGAGGAGACCTGGGCGTGCACCTCGAGGCCGATCACCACCTCCCAATCGCCGGTGGCGCCGGAAATGAGCTTCTTGGCCTCGGAGGGACGGGTGTGAAGGGTCATCGTCAATCCATACGGGTTCGGGGCGGCAGCGCCGCTCACGCTGCATGACATATCATGCCGCGATCATGCCGCCGCAATGCTTATCAGTCACCTACTCCCGCACGGCCGCGTCTGACAACAGGCGGCGCCATGGCGGACGCGCGCCGCGGCGATGCATCGACAAGAGATGCATCGAAAGGTGATGCATCGATAAGGGATGGGAGCTCGCCCGCGAAGCGGGAGCGCGCATTGGGCTGGCAGGCGGAACGGGCGTGTCCCGTGCCCGGCCCGCTCCGCAGCCCGGCGGCCTTTGGCGCGTGGGGAAGCAGCCTCCGGCACTGGCCGAAAAAGAGCCGCCGGCGCAGGGCACCGGCGGCTCGCAGATCGGAAACGGCGGCGGCGCCTGCCCTCAGACCGGGGCGGCGAGCCGGGTATCGAACACCGGCGACGGCGCATCGGTGGAGGCGCCCTGCCCGACCTTGTCGCGGAACCATTCAAGGGTCATCCGCACGCCGTCCTCGTAGGACACGTTAGCTTCCCAGCCCGGCAGCACCTTGCGGCAGAGCGTGAGGTCAGGCCGGCGGTTGGTGGGGTCCTGCGGCACCGGCGGGCAGAACTTGATCCGCGTGCCCGGAACCAGCTTCTCGATGTAGCGTGCCACGTCGATCACCGAGATTTCCCGGTCGTTGCCGATGTTCAGCGGGCCGACATAGGTCAGCTCGTCACGCCAGAAATAGCGCGACAGGGCCTCGACGATGTCGTCCACATAGCCCCAGCTGCGGCCCTGGCTGCCATCGCCATAGACGGTGAGCTCGCCGTGGGTCAGCGCCTGGCTGAGGAAGTTCGACACCGCGCGCCCGTCGTCCGGCCGCGTGCGCGGTCCGTAGACGTTGAACAGCCGCACGATCCGCACGTCGATGCCGGTGGTGCGGTGGCTCTCGAACAGCAGGGATTCCGTGCAGCGCTTGCTCTCGTCATAGGACGAGCGCGGCCCCGTGCAGTCCACTGACCCGCGATAGCTCTCGGGCTGCGGGCTCACCAGGGGGTCGCCATAGACCTCCGAGGTGGAGGCGAAGCTGAACCGCCCCTTGGGCTTCAGAAGATTGAGCAGATTGAGCGCGCCGCCGAGATTGGCGCTGATGGTGCGCACCGGCTCGCGCATGTACCACGGCGGCGAGGCCGGCGAGGCGAAATGAATGATCTCGTCGAACTGGAAATCGCTGGAAAAACGCTCGGCGTCCGCCTCGACGAAGGTCAAACGCGGATCCTGAATATGCGCCAAGTTTTCCCGCAGGCCCGTCCAAAGATTATCAACGACGACCAGCTTCTCCATATCGCTCCGGAGCAGCAGTCGATCGACAAGGTGCGACCCGAGAAACCCCGCTCCTCCAGCGATGAGAACCTTTTTTGCCACGACAACCCCCACTGTGTTTGCTGGCTCTCAAAAACCTACACGAATTATCCGGCAATGGACGCGCCACTACCCGTATAAAGTGTCTATCCTACATTCCTGATGCTAGCAATATTCCTCTCGATCAAATGTTTCCAACTCAACTTTAGCCTCGGCCAGAACACGTTCCGGAGACCCCTCGCCCTTGACCCGGCCGTTCTCGATCCAGATCGCGTGATCGGCGGTTTTAATGGTTTCGAGGCGGTGGGTGATGATCAGCATGGTGCGACCTTCCATGCGACTTCCGATTAGATGACGGATGCGGTTTTCGAGCCCCAGATCAAGCGCGCTCATCGCTTCGTCGAGGATCAAAAACTTGGGATTACGCAGGATGGCGCGGGCCAACCCGATCCGTTGCCGCTGTCCGCCGGAAAAGTTCAACCCTTCGTAGCCGACCCAGGTGTCGTAGCTTTCGGGCAACGGTTCGACAAATTCGGCAACGCCCGCGCCGCGTGCCGCCGCGATCACCTCCTCGATGCTCGCTTTGCTGTCGGCCATGCGGATGTTGTCGAGGACCGTGCCCTCGATGAGGTCCACATCCTGCCCGGCGATGGCGAGCATCGAGAGCCACTCGACCCGCTGCAGCTCGTTCAGCCTCTCGCCGTCGACCACAATCTCGCCCGCGTCCGGCTCGTACAGACGCAGCAACAGGTTGACGATAGTGGTCTTGCCCGCCCCGCTGGCGCCGATCAGCGCGGTGGTCTTGCCCACCGGGATGTGGAACGAGACCCCGTTCAGCACCTGCGGCGAGTCAAGCTGGTAGCGGAACGAGACATCGCGGAACTCGATGTCCTTCTCGAGCCCCTGAAGGGCGATGTGGCCTTTGGCGGGGTATCTCTTGTCGCCGCGGTCCAGCATGGTCCACAGCGAGCGCAGCTGCGGCTGCAGGTGCACGATGTTGAGCAGGTTCGACTCGAACTCGCGGACGTGCGGCTGCAGCCGATAGAGGAGCGCCACCGCTCCGATGGTCA
This sequence comes from Xanthobacter autotrophicus, assembly GCA_017849325.1. GTDB lineage: Bacteria > Pseudomonadota > Alphaproteobacteria > Rhizobiales > Xanthobacteraceae > Xanthobacter > Xanthobacter autotrophicus_B. The sequence goes on from JAFIHR010000422.1 coordinate 5,544, forward strand.
CTGCGAAGCCGGTGTTGGTCCAGTCCGCCCCGGCGATGATCACGCACAGCATGCCGAGATAGCCCACCTCCGTGATCGGCTCGATCCAGGATGACAGGCGCGCGCTGCCAAGGCTGGTCTCGCGGGCGTTGCTCGACAGGTTGGCGAAGCGTTGCTGATGGATCTCTTCCTGGCCGTAGGCGCGGATGGTCCGCATGCCCTGCACGGTGACCAGCATCTGCTCGCTGAGCGCCTTCGTCACCACCCGGCTACGCGCGCCGAGCTCCCGCGCCCAATCTGAGAATTGCCGCAGGCCGAAGGCAATGACGACCGAGCCCACAACGGCAATGAGCGTGATCTTCCAGGACAATGCCAGAAGGAATACTGCGAATACTATAACCGAAGATCCGTTGATTACCAGCCGCGTGAAGCTATGGTAGGCGCTGGCGACCAGATAGGACTCGGTTCCAAGGACTTCCAGAAGCTGCGCCTGCTCGAAGCGCTGAAGATAACCGAAAGACACGCTGAGATACTGCTGGTGGACGCGATTGCGGGCGCGCTCGCTGATGGTCTCGCCGATCCGGCTGCTGATCAGATTGTAGAGCAGCGACAGGCCGGCACGGGCGATGATCGCGACCAGAATGGCGCCGGCGAGCACCAGGGATCCGTTGAAGGATGTCGCATAGCGGTTGAGCAGCACACCGAAGATGCCACTCCCGGCGATGCTCTCCTCCATATGCCCGGACGCGGAATAGACGAAGAGCAGAACCAGGGTAATGCCCAAGGTCTCGGCCAGGGACGAAAAGAAGCCGAGAAGCACCAGAACGGGGGTCGTCCAGGCCGGTTTTCCGACGGTGGCCAGCAGACGGTTGAGGTCGGCCAACGCCACGCGGGCCGCCCCCTTTCCCTTGAGCTGAGCGCCGCCCGCTCCAAGATCCGTACGCTTGACCATCAACCGCCGTCCCCTACCACGAAATACTGCACCGCACCGCGTGGAGCCGGTAAGCCAATCATCCATCGCGCCGCGCGCTTAAAATCTCGCTTAAAATAACGTGCGCCAAGATTCAGCGACGTCAGAAGACTACTTACTAAGATTGAGACAACGAGAGTGGGATCGACTGCAAACGCCTCTGCCAATATCGGCAAGACCCGCTTTGGACTTCTCACCAAAGTGGCAGTGACCAACCATGACGCGTAGTTGTTGAGACCGGCGCGCAGCAAAGCAGTTTTTTCAGGATGCCGCGCCTTAAGTTCTTCAGTGGCCAAGATCCACGAGCGCAGCATCCGTGTGGAATCGCTGGACATGTTGTCCGGCAGCTGGCGATACCCGACCAGATGGTCGGGCACCAATGCGAACCGGTACTTCTCGGCGACCCGACACGCAAAGAGGTGGTCCTCGCAGCCCTGCGCGCCAGCCGCGCGCAGCCCACTCTCGAAACCGCGCGCGTACTCAAGGGCCTCCCGCCGGACGAGGACGGCGCTTCCGTTGCCGATAAAGTTCTGCGTCAGGACAATGTCGAATACATCTCCTTCGCAGCGACACATCACCGATTTCCGGATGACGACATTGTTCTCATCGATCGCGACATACCAGCAATAGGCGAGCCCGGCCCCGTCGTCTGCCTTCAGGGCGGCGAGCTGGCGCTCGATCTTGGTGGCATGCCAGAGATCGTCCGCATCGACGAAAGCGAGGAAATCCGCGCGCGCCTCTGCCCAGCCCCGGTTGCGCGCCGCGGCGACGCCGGCATTTTCCTGCTGGATTACCCGGACCCGCGGATCGGCCGCCGCATGGCGCTCGGCGATCGCCACCGTGTCGTCGCGCGACCCGTCGTCGACGACGAGGATCTCGAGCGTCTTGTAGGTCTGCGCGCGCACGCTTTGCAACGTCTCGTCGAGCGTGGCGGAGGCGTTGTAGGCAGGAATGACCACACTGACCAAGTCTGTGCTCATTGCAGCTGTCCGTTCATGACCTTGGCGAAGACGTCCAGCGTCCAGTCGCCGCGGATCTCGATCCGAGGGAGATTCAAAGAGTCGGCCCCGAGCCCGACCGCGCCCGTGCCGTCGCCGAAGCCGATCTGATAGCCGCACTCCTGCGCCAGGCTTTTCAGCCGCCCGTCGACGATGCTGAAGGGCGCGGCAAAACTGGTCGGCGCCGAGCCGAGCCATGTCTCTAGCGCGACCTTCGAGCGGAGGAGCTCTTCC
>JAFIHR010000423.1 GCA_017849325.1 Xanthobacter autotrophicus
ACCGAACTCGCACGCAACGAAATGTGCGAGCCATTAGGGGCCGCAGGCGTAAACGGCGGCTTAAGTACGGGGGCGCCGGCGGGCCGAATGCGGCCTCGTCCGGCCATTTCTCTGGCCCGTGACGAAAATGCAACAATCCGGCGCGGGCCGGAAAAGGGCGGCAGCGGGCGCGGTAGCTCGCCACCCCGGCGAAGGCGGGGGAATCCCGGCACTCAACTGCGAAGGATCTCCGGCGGGCTGGCGGTGCGGTACGCCTCGTGCCAACCCTCCCCCTTACCGGCGCGCCGGCTCGGGAGCCCGCACCCGCAAGGCGGAGGCCCTGGCGATGCCCGTCTAAGGGTTGCAGGCCGGCAGGCCACTACGACAGCCGGTCGTTAGCGACCGGCGCGATCACCCGCCCGGCGCCGGCCCACGGGAGTGAGCGCCGGCGCGGATCGGCCCGAAGCCTCACTGCGCTACGGGCGTCGTCACCAAAGCGGTGCTGGAACGAGCGGTGTCGGACACCGAGTTACCGAGGTTGTGCAGGTGATCGCCGTAGTGCGCGCGGGTGTTGGGATCCACCACCGCCACCGGCGCCGCGATCACCACGCCCGCCGCCGTGCCGATGGTGGTGGCGGTGTCGGCGGTCAGCTTCACGATGCTCTCGCCCACGCCCACCCGCTGGTCGGTCATGGTCTGGCCCTCGGCGAGACGCGCACCGATGGACTGCACCACCTCCGGGCTCGCGGCGAACTTGCCGTGGGCCAGCGGGTCGTCGGTCTTCAGCTTGGTCAGGTCGATGACGTTGATATTGTATTTCTCGAACTCGGAACGGTAGGGCTCCTGCTCGGGATCCACCTGGCCGATGCGCGGCACGTCGCCCCACACCCGCTTCGACACCGCCAGCGCCTTGTCGTCCTGGGCGACGAACATGGTGATCTGCGGACGCTCCTTGGCGTTGGCGATCTCGCGCATGTAGGTGTGGAACACGTCCACGTCCACGTCGGGCGAGGCCAGCATCACATACTTGATCTTGGGGAAGACGCGGCCGTTGCGGATCGCCATCTGCCGCAGCGCCTCGAGGGTCACCACGTTGCCCATGGAGTGGGCGATGATGGAGATCTCACCCACGTTGGGGTCCTTCGCCATGAAGGTCAGCAGGCGCTCCAGGCTGTCGCGCGAATAGTTGGTGCTCTCGCGATCGTAGCCGTAGGCGAGCAGGCTGCCGCGCGACGGCCAGGTGAACAGCACCGGCGTCACGTCCTTGGTGGAGTTCGAATCGTGGACGATCTGGGCGAAGCGGAACACCGCATCGTCGAAGCGCTGGTTATAGCCGTGGACGAACACCAGGGCCTGGCGGCGCGGCGTCTGCTTGATGCGCCGGTTGAACCAGGTGATGGCCTGGTCCTGGGTCAGCTCGTCGAGCTTGGTGGTGACGAATTCGGTTGCCGGATTGCCGGGCACATGCTGGGGCCACTGCACGTCGCCCACCTTGCGGGTGCCATCGGGCGGGATCGACACCGTGATCTCGGCATAGCGCGGCTCCTGCCCGCGCTCGCCCGAGAACACGTCCGGCCCATCGGCAAGGGCGCGGGTGGTGGCCACCACCATGTTCACCCGGTTGGTGCCGGGCACGTCGTCGGGGACGGGGATCAGCACACCTTCGGGACGGCCGCCACACCCGGCGAGCGCGGCGCTGAGCACGACACCCGCCACCACCGCCCGCATCCGACGCACCATTGATTGCACCACGTGCTTGTTCCCCGCGAAATCCTCGTCGTCGATAGAGGACCCCAATGCCTCCGGCAACTGCCGGTTAAGAAACCGGCTTGCCTTTTCGCGCCGCGGCGACGGATTTCCTTAAAGTGTTGCTGCGGCGCCAGGGATGAGCGGCACGAAGCGGACGGGGGAGAGGTCCGTGCGGGCAAGGCCCGACTGCTCCTTCACGAAGCGCGAAAGGCTCTGCACCTGGTCCGGCGGACCCACGGGGGCGACCAGGATGCCGCCGAATTTGAGCTGATCCACCAGTGCCTTGGGGACGCTTTCTACGGACGCCGTGAGCAGGATCCGGTCGAACGGCGCGCGCGCCGGCAGGCCCTGAAAGCCATCGCCCACATAAGCGGTGATGTTGCGCAGCCCCAGCACCTCGAACCGGGCCTGGGCCTCGCTCACCAGGGTCCGGTAGCGATCCACCGTGACGACGCTGCCGGCAACGTGCGAGAGCACCGCCGCCTGGTAGCCTGATCCCGTCCCCACCTCCAGCACATGGTGCGCGGCGGTGACCGCCAGCGCCTCGGTCATGGCGGCGACGAGGCTCGGCTGGGACATGGTCTGCCCGCAGGCGATGGGCAGGGCCACGTCGTCATAGGCGTGCACCCTGAGGGCCGGATCCACGAACAGCGGGCGCGGCACCAGCTCCAGGGCGCGCAGCACCGCCACGTCGCGGATGCCACGCTGGCGCAGGGCGAGGATGAACGCCATGCGCTCGGCCTGATCTTCCTCCGGAACAAGTTGATTCATGCCCTGCTCGCAGATCCAGCCATTACCATTTGAAACACTAGCAGATTTCAGCCGCGCTGCAGCTCATCCTTAACGTGAAGTGTGAGCTGATCGGCTTGCGCCGGCGGGCCGCCTCGGCCACCTTCCCCCTGCCATGCGCCCCCCCGTCCTCGATCCCCTTTTCGCGCCGCTCACCAGCCTCTCCGGCATCGGGCCGAAGCTGATGAAGCCCTATGCCCGCCTGCTGGGGCGCGAGACGCCGCGGGTTGTCGACCTGCTGTTCCACATGCCGTCGGGATTCGTGGATCACCGCGCGCGGCCGCAAATCGCCGAGGCGCAGCCCGATACCGACGTGACGCTTGAGGTGGCGGTGCTCGACCACCAGCCGCCACCTCCCGGCAGCCGCGCGCCCTTCCGTACCATAGTAGGTGATTCCTCCGGCGAGCTGACGGTGGTGCACTTCAAGATCGAACCGGCGCGGGTCGAGCATATGCTTCCCATCGGCGCCACGCGGTGGCTGTGCGGCAGGGTCACCCTCTACGACGGCATGCTGCAGATGACCCATCCGGACCGGGTGCTGGACGCCGAGGGCATCCGCAAGCTGCCGCCCGTGGAGCAGACCTATCCGCTGGTGGACGGCCTCGCGGCCGGCTACCTGCGCCGGGCGCTGGAGGCGGCCGTCGCCCGCGTGCCCGCGCTCGCCGACTGGCTGTCCGAGCCGTTCCTGTTCGAGCAGGGCTGGCCGGCTTTCGATGCGGCGCTCGGCCGGCTCCATCGACCGGCCTCGCCCGCCGAGGCGGTGCCCACCGGCGCGCCGTGGAGCCGCCTCGCCTTCGACGAGCTGTTCGCCCATCAGGTGACGCTCGCTTTGGTGCGGGCGCAGGAGACCAAGGCGGGCGGGCGTTCCACCCGAGGCAACGGCGCCATCGAGGCGCTGATCCGCAGCGCCCTGCCCTTCCGCCTCACCGGCGCGCAGGA
>JAFIHR010000424.1 GCA_017849325.1 Xanthobacter autotrophicus
ACGTGCGGTAGTTGATGGTCTCCGGCTTCTTGATCTCGCCGTAGGACCAGGAGGCGATCTTCTCCGGGCTCGCGATCGAGATGCGGATCTTGTTGAACGTCGGCGCCGGCGTGGCCGGATTGAAGACGTTCAGGACTTCCTGATTCATGCGGGCGCTCCCAGACAAAAGAGGCGGCTTGGACAACTTCCCCGTCGCGGGCGAGACGGCGGAAGGTCGTCAGCACCTTCCTCTCAGTGGAATGATGGCGCGGCGCCGAATGGCCGGTGCCGCGAAAGTCTCGTCATGCCGATGCGAAGGGCCACGCCCGGTGGCGCGCCGGAAAGCGCGAGCCATCGGGCGGCCCTGCATCAGCTGTTCTCCAGATCGACGTTGAGGCCGAGGGAGCGCATCTCCTTCACGAGCACGTTGAAGCTCTCGGGAATGCCGCTCTCGAACGTGTCCTCGCCGCGCACGATGGCCTCGTAGACCTTGGTGCGGCCGGCCACGTCGTCCGACTTCACGGTGAGCATCTCCTGCAGCGTGTAGGCGGCGCCGTAGGCCTCCAGCGCCCACACCTCCATTTCGCCGAAGCGCTGGCCGCCGAACTGCGCCTTGCCGCCCAGCGGCTGCTGGGTGACGAGGGAGTAGGGGCCGATGGAGCGGGCGTGGATCTTGTCGTCCACCAGATGGTGCAGCTTCAGCATGTAGATGTAGCCCACCGTGACCTTACGGTCGAAGGGCTCGCCGGTGCGGCCATCGTACAGCGTCGACTGGCCGGAGGGGTCGAGCCCCGCCATCTCCAGCTGATGCTCGATGTCCGCCTCGTGCGCGCCGTCGAACACCGGAGTGGCGATCGGCACGCCCTTGCGCAGGTTCTCGGCCAGCTCCGGCAGGTCGTCGTCCTTGAGCGGCTCCACCTCGGTCTTGCCGTAGATGGTCTCCAGACGATCGCGCAGGGGCCTGGCGTCGTGGGAGCCGTAATAGGCATCCACCGCCGCCGCCACCTGCTTGCCGAGGCCGGCGCAGGCCCAGCCGAGATGGGTCTCGAGGATCTGCCCGACGTTCATGCGCGAGGGCACGCCCAGCGGGTTCAGCACGATGTCCACATTGGTGCCGTCCTCGAGGAACGGCATGTCCTCGATGGGCACGATGCGCGACACGACACCCTTGTTGCCGTGCCGGCCGGCCATCTTGTCGCCGGGCTGGATCTTGCGCTTCACCGCCACGAAGACCTTGACCATCTTCATGACGCCGGGGGGCAGCTCGTCACCGCGCTGCAGCTTCTCCACCTTGTCGAGGAAGCGCTGCTCGAGGCGCTTCTTCGATTCGTCGTACTGGGCGCGGATGGCTTCCAGCTCGCTCATCAGAGCGTCGTCCGCCACGGCGAACAGCCACCACTGCGAGCGCGGATACTCGGTGAGCACCTCGCGGGTGATCACGCTGTCCTTCTTGAAGCCCTTGGGGCCGGCGACGGCGGTCTTGCCGTCGAGCAGCTCGGTCAGGCGCCCGTAGACGTTGCGGTCGAGGATGGCCTGCTCGTCGTCGCGGTCCTTGGCGAGGCGCTCGATCTCCTCGCGCTCGATGGCCAGCGCGCGCTCGTCCTTGTCGACGCCGTGGCGGTTGAACACGCGCACCTCGACGATGGTGCCCTTGGTGCCCGGCGGCAGGCGCAGGGAGGTGTCGCGCACGTCCGCCGCCTTCTCGCCGAAGATGGCGCGCAGCAGCTTCTCTTCCGGCGTCATCGGGCTCTCACCCTTGGGGGTGATCTTGCCCACCAGGATGTCGCCGGCGTTCACCTCGGCACCGATATAGACGATGCCCGCCTCGTCGAGATTCTTCAGCGCCTCTTCCGAGACGTTGGGAATGTCGCGGGTGATCTCTTCCGGCCCGAGCTTGGTGTCGCGGGCCATGCACTCGAACTCCTCGATATGGATCGAGGTGAAGACATCCTCCTTCACGATGGTCTCGGAGAGCAGGATGGAGTCTTCGTAGTTGTAGCCGTTCCACGGCATGAACGCGACGAGCACGTTGCGGCCGAGCGCCAGGTCGCCGAGCTCCGTGGAGGGGCCGTCGGCGATGATGTCGCCCTTCTTCACCGCGTCGCCCACGCGCACCAGCGGACGCTGGTTGATGCAGGTGGACTGGTTGGAGCGCTGGAACTTCATCAGCCGGTAGATATCGACGCCCGACTTCGAAGGATCGGTCTCCTCCGTGGCGCGGATGACGATACGGGTGGCGTCCACCTGGTCGATGACGCCGGTGCGGCGGGCGGCGATGGCGGCGCCGGAATCACGCGCCACCACGGCCTCCATGCCGGTGCCCACCAAGGGCGCCTGCGAGCGCACCAGCGGCACCGCCTGGCGCTGCATGTTGGAGCCCATCAGCGCGCGGTTGGCGTCGTCGTTCTCAAGGAACGGGATGAGCGCCGCGGCCACCGAGACGAGCTGCTTGGGCGACACGTCCATGAAGTCCACGCGGTCGGGCGTGACCATCAGCACGTCGCCGGCATGGCGGCAGATCACGAGGTCTTCCTCGAACCGGCCGTCCTTGTCGAGCGGGATGTTGGCCTGCGCGACGTAATACTTCCCCTCCTCCATGGCGGAGAGATAGACCACCTCGTCGGTGACCTTGCCGTCCACCACGCGGCGGTAGGGCGCCTCGATGAAGCCGTACTTGTTCACCCGGGCGAAGGTCGCCAGCGAGTTGATGAGGCCGATGTTCGGGCCTTCCGGCGTCTCGATGGGGCAGATGCGGCCATAGTGGGTCGGGTGCACGTCGCGCACCTCGAAGCCCGCCCGCTCGCGGGTGAGGCCGCCCGGGCCAAGGGCCGACAGGCGGCGCTTGTGGGTGATCTCGGAGAGCGGGTTGGTCTGGTCCATGAACTGCGACAGCTGCGAGGAGCCGAAGAACTCGCGCACCGCCGCCGCCACCGGCTTGGCGTTGATGAGGTCCTGCGGCATCACGGTGTCGATGTCGACGGACGACATCCGCTCCTTGATGGCGCGCTCCATGCGCAGCAGGCCGACGCGGTACTGGTTCTCCATGAGCTCGCCGACCGAGCGCACCCGGCGGTTGCCGAGATGGTCGATGTCGTCGATCTCGCCCTTGCCGTCGCGCAGCTCCACCAGCGTCTTGATGACGGCGAGAATGTCGTCGCGGCGGAGCACGCGCACCGTGTCAGGGCAGTCCAGATCGAGGCGCATGTTCATCTTCACCCGGCCGACCGCGGAGAGGTCGTAGCGCTCGGGATCGAAGAACAGCGAATGGAACATGGCCTGCGCCGAATCCAGCGTCGGCGGCTCGCCCGGGCGCATCACCCGGTAGATGTCGAACAGCGCATCCTCGCGGGTGACGTTCTTGTCCGCCGCCAGGGTGTTGCGGATGTAGGCGCCGGTGTTGACGTGGTCGATGTCGAGGATCGGGATCTCGTTGTAGCCCGCCTCCTCCAGCATCTTCAGCATCTTCTCGGTGATCTCGTCGCCGGCCTCGGCGTGGATCTCGCCGGTCTGGCCGTCCACGAGGTCCTCGGCGAT
>JAFIHR010000425.1 GCA_017849325.1 Xanthobacter autotrophicus
CTTCGACATCCTGGAGTTCTCCCGCATCGGCCGCCGGCCCGACGGCCACGAGATGGAGCTCGGCTTCTCTTTGGCCTTCGCCCGGGATCCGCTGTCGCCGGGCCTGTCGGTCTTCACCTCGACCCAGCGCCGGCCCGACGATTTCTGGACCGCCGACCTGCAGCGCCACGCCAACACGGTGAGCGGCGTTGCCGGCGTGGTGATGGTGGCGGAGAGCCCGGTCGATCATCAGGCGTTCATCGATACGGTGACCGGCGCCTCGCTGCTGCGGGTGTCCGCCAGCTGGTACACGGCGAAGACCCCGCGCGGGCAGATCGATGTGATGACCCATGCCGCCTTCACCGAGCGCTACGGCGTCCCGGCGCCCGGCGGCGAGGGCCTGCGCCTTGCCGCGCTGCGCTTCGTCTGCCCGGGCGCGCTGGAGCTTCGCCGTGCGCTGGCGGCGCGGCGCATGGTGGAGGAGGCCATCGCCGGCGTGGTGGTGGTGCCGCCGCGCGCCGCGCTGGGGGCGACCCTGGTGTTCGAGCGCGAGGAGTGAGGCGGCGGGCGCGGCGCTAATTGGGGGCGATCAGCTCGCGCGTCGCGCGATCGTAGCGCCACATGGCGCCCGCCATCACATGGGTGCCGCCGATGAAGCGCTCCACGGCGTTCGCGCAGGCATGGTCGAACCGGCCCTTGAGCGCCGCCGCGCCCGCCTTGGTGAGGGAAATCTCGGCGCTGGCATAGGCGCGATAGGTGGCCTCGCCGGCGCTGCCGTCCTCGGGCGCGAAGCTCAGGGTGCCGCAGTCGCAGGTGCGGTAGGGCAGGCCCTCGATCAGCGGCTCGTGGGCAAAGGCGAGGCCGTCGAGGCGCAGGAAGAAGGGCAGGTCGGCGAGGAACTGCGCCTCGTCCATGGAATGCACCGCGCCGAACACCTTCGCCACCCGCGCCGGGCCGTCGGTGAGCAGGGAGAGGATGCGCTCCTCCGTCAGCGACAGGCCGCTGCGCGGCGCCGGAAGCTCCGCCAGAAGGCGGCGCAGGGCCGGGGCCAGATAGGGCAGGGACGGGTGATCCTCGGCCGCCAGGGCGGCCAGGCGCATGGGCGTGGGCGCAGTGAACGCCTCCCAGGCGGAATGGGCGGTCTCGAGCTGCACCGCGCTCACCGGCGTACGCGCGGTCTCCAGGGCGCGCATCGCGTCCTTCTCCATCATGCCGAGGTAATGGGAGGCCTGGATCAGGAACAGCCCCATGCGGTCCGGCTCATGGGAGAAATAGTGCAGCACCTGGATGAGCTGGAGCTGGTCGAAGAGATCGTGCTCGAACCACAGCTCCACCTCGTTATAAGCGCCGTGCACGTCGATCTGCGCGTCGCGATGGGCGAAATCGGCGCGCACGTCGTCGAACGGACGGCCGAGCGCCTCGGCCAGGAACTCGGCGCGGGCATCGGAGACTTCGTCCAGCAGGGTGCTGGCGGGAACCGGGCCGTCGTGGAGCATGTCCTGCCACGGCAGGAGGTGGCCGGCGATGCCGGCGGCCTTCAGGCGGTCGGTCGCCGCGTCGCCATTGGTCACGATGAGCTTGGGCATGGGCATCTCCTCGCGCTCAACAACGCGCTCGCCCCCAAACGGTTCGCCGGCCATGGATTTTATCTCACGGCGGAACGTTCCAGCCCGCAAGATTAAATTCAGCCCCGACCCCGGTAGGGCGCGACGCCCGTTTCCGGTAGCCACAGGCCGGCCGGCACCTCGCCAGTCTGCCAGAAAACGTCGATTGGGATACCGCCCCTCGGATACCAGTAGCCGGCGATCCGCAGATAGCGCGGTGCGAGCTCGGCCACGAGGCGCTTGCCGATGGCCACGGTGCAGTCCTCGTGAAACGCGCCGTGGTTGCGGAAGCTGCCCAGATAAAGCTTAAGCGACTTGGATTCCACCAGATGGCGGTCCGGCACGTAGTCGATCACCAGATGGGCGAAATCCGGCTGGCCGGTCACCGGGCACAGGCTTGTGAACTCGGGCACGGTGAAGCGCGCCACGTAGTTGGTATCCGGATGTGGGTTCGGCACGCGATCCAGCACCGCCTCCTCGGGCGAGGAGGGCAGAGCGGCGGCGCGCCCGAGCTGGAGGGTGCTTTCGGTCATGGCGGGGCCTTTGCGTCCTTGGGTTGCCGTGCCGGATCACAACGCAGCCGGCGTCGGTCTTATGGCACATGTGGCGACGCAAAGCCCCTTTCGCACTGCGGCCGGATCGGGCTAGAAGCGGCGCGGCCATCGACGGATGAGGGAAGGGGCTAAGCATGACCGCCATCGTGGATATCATCGGCCGCGAGATTCTGGACAGCCGCGGCAATCCCACCGTGGAAGTGGACGTGGTGCTGGAAGACGGCGCCATCGGCCGCGCGGCGGTGCCCTCCGGCGCTTCCACGGGCGCCCATGAGGCGGTGGAGCTGCGCGACGGCGACAAGACCCGCTACCTCGGCAAGGGCGTCACCAAGGCGGTGGAAGCGGTCAACGGCGAGATCTTCGACGCCATCGGCGGCTTCGAGGCCGAGGATCAGGCCAAGATCGACGAAACCCTCATCACCCTCGATGGCACGCCCAACAAGGCCCGTCTCGGCGCCAACGCCATCCTCGGCGTCTCCATGGCGGTGGCCAAGGCGGCGGCGAAGGCCTCGGCCCTGCCGCTCTTCCGCTATGTGGGCGGCGTCAACGCCCGCACCCTGCCGGTGCCCATGATGAACATCGTCAACGGCGGCGCCCATGCGGACAACCCCATCGATTTCCAGGAATTCATGATCCTGCCCGCCGGCGCCCCCACCTTCGCCGAGGGCCTGCGCTGGGGCGCCGAGATCTTCCACACCCTGAAGAAGGGCCTGAAGGACGCCGGCCACAACACCAACGTGGGCGACGAGGGCGGCTTCGCCCCCAACCTCGCCTCCGCCGAGGCGGCGCTCGATTTCGTGCTGAAGGCCATCGAGACTGCCGGCTTCCAGCCGGGCGAGGACGTCTATCTCGGCCTCGACTGCGCCTCCACCGAGTTCTTCAAGGATGGCGCCTACAATTATGAGGGCGAGGGCAAGGTGCGCGACATCGATGCCCAGGTGAAGTATCTCGCCGATCTGGTGGCGCGCTATCCCATCGTCACCATCGAGGACGGCATGGCCGAGGACGATTGGGAGGGCTGGAAGCTGCTCACCGACACCATCGGCTCCAAGTGCCAGCTGGTGGGCGACGACCTCTTCGTGACCAACGTCGAGCGCCTCTCGCGCGGCATCAAGTCGGGCACCGCCAACGCCATCCTGGTGAAGGTGAACCAGATCGGCTCCCTCACCGAGACGTTGGACGCGGTGGAGATGGCCCACAAGGCCGGCTATCGCGCCGTGATGTCCCACCGCTCCGGCGAGACCGAGGATGCCACCATCGCCGATCTCGCGGTGGCCACCAATTGCGGGCAGATCAAGACCGGCTCGCTGGCCCGCTCGGACCGCACGGCCAAGTACAACCAGCTGCTGCGCATCGAGCAGGAGCTGGGCGATCAGGCCCGCTACGCCGGCAAGGCGGCGCTCAAGGCGCTGGCGTGATGTGATCCGGCCCGCGATGACCGCGCGGGCCGCGCTGCGGGCCGGTTGACCCGCACCCCGTTCCTTTGATGCGGCGCCGGAGCGAGAACGCCCCGGCGCCGCATTCGTCTCTGGCCATGGATGCCGGCGTGCGGGGTGCGCACGCCGCGGATCGGATGGCCTGAGCCGGTGCCTCGAAGACGCCGCGCGCTTAGGCCTCGCCCCCGGGCGTCACCGCCGGCGGATCGCTGGCGGGAAAGCTCTCCTCCAGCGCCTCGTCCAGCGCGGCATCGGCCTGCGCCTGCGCAGCCGCACGGGCGGCCTCGGCTTTCAGGGCGATGATCCGGATCAGCAGGTCATCGCGCCCGGCGGCGAGCTCGGCCAGGGTGCGGCCGGCAGCCTCCTCCTTCACCCCGTCGACGAGGCGGCGCTGCAGGTCGGTCGTCATGATGGGCGAGCCGAGGTCGGCCCACCACTCCTCCACCGCCGGCAGCAGGTGATCGAGGAAATGGGCCAGC
>JAFIHR010000426.1 GCA_017849325.1 Xanthobacter autotrophicus
CCGTCGAAGATGTGGCCGCCCGCCTCCTGGCCCTTGTCGGGGGTGCCGACGATGGCGTCCAGCGAATGGCCGTCGCGGCTCACCTTGGCCTCGCGGGTGGCGCGGATGGCGGCGAGCGCCACCACGTCGATGGAGGCCCCGCCTTCCTTCGCCCGGCCGTAGGCGCGTTCCACGAGGCGCGCGAGGATGGCCTCCAGCCGGTCGTGGCTGGAGCGGTGCAAATGGTCGGCCTTGGTGGCGGCGAACAGCACCTTCTCGATGCGCGGCCGGAACAGCGTGCTCATGATGCTGTTCCGGCCGGTGCGGAAGGCGGCGAGGATGCCGTCGAGCGCCCGCTCCAGATCCGCCAGGGCGGCCGGTCCGGCATTGAGGGCGGAGAGCGCGTCCACCAGCACGATCTGCCGGTCGAGCCGGGCGAAATGGTTGCGGAAGAAGGGCCGCACCACGGCGTTCTTATAGGCCTCGAAGCGCCGCTCCATCATCGCCGCGAGGGAGCCGGAGCGGGTGGTGCCGTCCGCGGGCAGGTCGAGGGGCGCGAAGGTGAGGGCGGGGGAGCCTTCGAGGTCCCCCGGCATGAGGAAGCGGCCGGGCGGCAGCAGGCTCATGGCCACCGTCTCGGCGCGGCAGGCGGCGAGATAGGCGGTGAACAGGGCCGCAAGCTCGCGCGCCCGGGCCTCGTCCGCCGGCGCGGTGGGGGAGAGGGCGGCCAGCGCCGCGAGATAGGGGCCGGCCTCCCTGGCGCGCGCGGGCGCCCGGGCGAGGCCGAGCGACTGCCGGGCGAACTGGCGGTAGTCCATGTCGAGCAGCGGCAGGTCCAGCAGCCATTCGCCGGGATAGTCGACGAGATCGATGGTGAGGGTGCGCAGACCGCCGCGCACCGGCGCGTAGCGTACCGCAAGACGCAGCTCGCTCACCCGCGAGGTGGAGGCGGGCCATTCGCGCGCCACCTCGAGCGTCCGCAGATGGTCTTCATAGGAGAAGCGCGGCACCGCGTCGTCCGGCTGCGGCTCCAGCTCGGCGCGGGCGATGCGGTTCGCCGCCTCGAACACGGGCAGGCGCCCGCCCTTGGTCAGGGCATGGATGAACGCGGTGGTGAACACCGTCTTGCCCGCCCGCGAGAGGCCGGTGACGCCGAGCCGCAGGGTGGGATGGGCGAGGCCCTCCATCCGGTCGGCGAGCGTCATCAAGGCGATGCGCGCATCGTCGAGGGCGTCGGAGAAGCCCGCCATGGATTATTTTTCCACGCCCAGCGAGCGCGGGGTGACGAATCGGTCGAGGCGGCCGGAGGAGGGCGCGGCTTTGGCCCAGTCGTCCACCGGCAGGTCGATGACCGCCAGCGCGCCGGTGGGGAATTTCTCCGCCATGCGGGCGAGCGGTCCGGCCGGGCCGCCGAGCACCAGCATGTCGGCGAGGTCCTCGAGACCGGGATTGTGGCCCACCAGCATGATGGAATGCAGCGCCTTCGGCGTCTCGCGCACCACGGCAAGGAGACGGGCCGCGCTCGCCTCGTAGAGGCGCGGCTCGCTGGAGGCCACCGGCACGGGATTGAACTCGCCGGCCATCAGGTCCCAGGTCTCGCGGGTGCGGCGGGCGGAGGACACCAGCACGTGGTCCGGCAGCAGGTGCTCCAGGGCCATGTAGGCGCCCATGCGCACGGCCGCGTCGCGGCCACGGGTGGAGAGGGGGCGCTCGGGATCGGCCACGCCGTCCGGCCAGTCGGACTTGGCGTGGCGCAGCAGGATGAGTCGGCGCATGGAAACCCCAGCCGGGCGAGACATCGCGGTTATCATCTCCTTATGAACAGCCCCCGGGCCGGACGCAAGTTAGTGGTACCATATGAGGAATTTCCTGCCAGGGGAGCGGGGCGCGCGGTGCCTCACCCCGATGGGGCAGCGGCACCGGAGGTGGCCCTCCCGCTCCGCGCCGCGCCGTGCGACAGGATGTAACCGCCGGTGACGGTCCGTTACGTAAGTCATGGAATTGGTGGCATTTTTGCCACCACTTGGTGAGCGCTGCCGGCTAGCATCCGGTCCGGGTGGTTCATCGGGGTCGGCTTCAACACTTTGTTGGGAGAGGCGGGGGAGATTTCCCTCACGTCGGCCGATCGAGGTCCGTCCAGATGCCGTGCGCGCCGCATCCCGCGCGCCGGCGCGTCCCGAGGGGTTCAGATGTCGCGTTCCGTTTGCCTGTCCGCCGCCGGCCTGCTCCTCACCTTCTCCGCCCTGGCGATACCGCTCGCCGGCCGCGCCGTCGCCGCCGAGCCGGCCGCCTACGGGACGCCGGCTCCGGCCACCCAGGAAGACTGGTACATGACCATCGGCGTGTCGGGCCGCGTGGTGCCCGACTATCCCGGCGCGGACGATTACACCATCCGCCCCGGCGCCATCTTCTCCATCCGCAAGGCGAGCGAGCTCAACGTCTTCCGCAGCGTGGACGACAATCCCTCCATCGCTTTGTTCGACACCGGCACGTTCCGGGCGGGCGCGGTGGGCCGGCTCGACTGGGGCCGCGACCAGGATGATTCCGACCGCCTGCTCGGCCTCGGCGACGTGGACTATTCGCTGGAGCTGGGCGGCTTCGCCGAATGGTATCCGGTGGACTGGCTGCGTTTCCGCGGCGAGCTGCGCTACGGCTTCGGCGGATATGACGGCATCGTCGGCGGCCTCGGCGCCGATGCCATCTGGACCGCCGGGCAATGGCGATTCGCCGCCGGCCCGCGCCTCTCGTTTGCCGGCTCGGGCTATATGAACGCCTATTTCGGCGTCACGCCCGAGCAGTCGGCGCTGGCCACCGCGCTGGGCAATCCGCTGCCGGTCTATGCGGCGGGCGGCGGCTTCAACCTCGTGGGGGCGACCGCGCAGCTCACCTACAATTTCGGCAACGGCTTCGAGACCGGCGTGTTCGGCAGCTACGGCTATCTGCTGGGCGATGCGTCGGCCTCGCCGGTGACTGCGGACGACAACCAGTTCATGGCCGGCCTCTCGATGAGCTACACCTTCAACATCGGCAAGGCCTGGTGGTGAGGCGCGGCGGCCGGGGGTAGGGCGGGCTTATTAGGACCGTCTCAGTCGGAGCCGCCGTCGCCTCCGCTGCTGTCGCCACCGCTGCTGTCTCCCCCGCTGTCGCCGTCTCCCGCGCCATCGCTGCCCGCCGCGCCGGCGTCCGCATCGCCGGATGATCCCTCGCCATCGCCGCCATGCCGGGCCCGCTCGACGCCGACGCCGAGAATCAGCGCCCCGCCGGCAGCCGCCGCCACGGCGCCGGACCCGCCCGGTGGCGTGGGCGCCTGCTCGGTCTCGGCCCTGGCCGGCGCGGCATCGCGCTCCAGCCCGTAATCGACGGGCCGGTCGGAGCGGTGCATCTCGTCATCGTCCGCGAGGCTCTCCGCCGCGCCCTGGCGCCGCCGCACCGCCCGCAGCACCAGCAGGATCGCCAGCGCCGCGGCGCCGAGGATCAGGACGTTCAGGTGCTCCATGGTCAGCGCATGTCGCGGCGCGCCATGAAGGCGAGGCGCTCGAACAAATGCACGTCCTGCTCGTTCTTCAGCAGCGCGCCGTGCAGCGGCGGAATGGCCTTGCGCACGTCCTTCTCGCGCAGGGTGTCGAGGTCCACGTCCTCGGCCATGAGCAGCTTCAGCCAGTCGATGAGCTCGGAGGTGGACGGCTTCTTCTTGAGCCCCGGCACCTCGCGCAGCTCGTAGAACATGCGCAGCGCCTCGCTCACCAGGCGCGGCTTGATGCCCGGGAAGTGGACATCGACGATGGCGCGCATGGTCTCGGTGTCGGGGAAGCGGATGTAGTGGAAGAAGCAGCGGCGCAGGAAGGCGTCCGGCAGCTCCTTCTCGTTGTTGGAGGTGATGATCACCACCGGGCGCTGGCGCGCCTTGATCTGCTCGCCGGTCTCGTAAACGTGAAACTCCATGCGGTCGAGTTCCTGCAGCAGGTCGTTGGGGAACTCGATGTCCGCCTTGTCGATCTCGTCGATCAGCAGCACCGGGCGCTCTTCGGCGACGAAGGCGGTCCACAGCTTGCCGCGGCGGATGTAGTTGGCGATGTCGTGGACCTTGGGGTCGCCGAGCTGGCTGTCGCGCAGCCGCGCCACGGCGTCATATTCATAGAGCCCCTGCTGGGCGCGGGTGGTGGATTTCACGTGCCACTCGATGAGCCGCGCGCCGATGGCGTCGGCCACCTCCTGCGCCAGCACGGTCTTGCCGGTGCCGGGCTCGCCTTTCACCAGGAGCGGGCGTTCGAGGACGATCGCGGCATTGACGGCGACCTTCAGATCGTCGGTCGCCACATAGCTGCTGGTTCCTTCGAAACGCATCGCATTGTCCTTCGGCGTCGCGGCCGGGGTGCCGCATTGCGAAAGGTCATGAGCCGATGCGCCGCCGTCAAGTCCCCCGGCACTAGGTGATGCCTGTTGTCGGCGGGCCGGGCGATGGATATAAGCGCGGCAACCTTGCACCATTTTCCTCGTGACGCGGTGCGGCGTGCCGTTCTGCCGACGGGGAGATGGGCCAACTCGTTGATGCACGGTGGCGGGTGCCGACAGGCCGGAGGGAACGGCCGCGGCGGGGGGAAGCCACCTCGAAGTCAGCGGCGCAGTATCGAGGACTGGCTGATGTCGATCCAAATCGACGAGGACTATCGCCCCCGAGAGGACGAGCCCTTCATGAACGACAAGCAGCGGGAATATTTCCGGCTGAAGTTGTTGCGCTGGAAGGACGACATCCTGAAGGAGGCGCGCGAGACGCTGCAGCACCTCCAGGACGAGAACCAGAACCA
>JAFIHR010000427.1 GCA_017849325.1 Xanthobacter autotrophicus
CGACGGCTTCGGGCCGCCGACCCGGGCATCGAGCGCGCGAAGCTCGTAGGCCGCGGAAAATTCGAGCGCGAGAATCTGCAGCTCCAGAAGGCCCACCCCCATGCCGAGGCACACGTGCGGGCCGCTGCCGAACGGCAGGTAGGCCGGCCCCTGGAACGCGCGGTCGAGCCGGAAGCGCTCCGGCGCCTGCCAGAAGCGCGGGTCGCGATGCATGTGCCAGGGCGAGATCAGCAGGGAGGTGCCGCGCTTCAGTTCGCACCCCGCGAGGGCGATCGGCTGCCTCACCTCGCGCCAGAGCCACCAGGTGGAGGGATAGAGGCGCAGCACCTCCCGGACGAACGCCAGGCTGACGGACGCCTGAGGCAGGCGCTCGGCGACGAGCTCTCCCGCCCTGTCGCTGGCCGTGGCGGCCTCCAGCGCGATGCGCCGGGCGGTCGCGGGGTCGCGGGCGAGGTGATACAGCAGCCAGGCGGCCGCCGCCGCGGTGGTGTGGTGGCCGGCGAGCAGGAGCAGGAGAACCTCGTCCGCCAAATCCTCGGGCGGGAGCGCCATCGGCTCCAGCGCGCGGAGCACGCTGGCGTCCGCCGCCCGCGCTTTTGCCCGCTCCACCACGTGCATCACCACCGCGCGGCCGTGACGGGCCTCCGCCTTGCGCCGCCGCCCGACCCAGGGGAGAGGGGGAAGCGTTCTGAATTGGTCGGCGGCGAGGTCGTTCTCCACCAGCCGCACCGCGTCCACCAGGATGCTCTCGTCCGCCGTGCCCAGGACGCTGGGGCCGAAAAGGATCTGGCAGATCACCCTCAGGGTCAGACGCGATGTCACCTCATGGGCATCGAACACCTCCGCGCGGGCGAGGATGGCGGCCTGCTGCCGGGCAAGGGCGGAGATCTGCGGCACATAGGCCGAGGCGAGGCCCTGGGCGAACTGCCGGTGCACGGCCGCGCGCCGTTCGAAAAGCGCCTCGCCCGACAGGGCCGGCGCGCTGCGCGCGGCGAGCGCCCCGATCCTGCGCGCCGGTTTTGCCCTGCCGATCTCGGATTCGGACGCGGTCATGATCGGCTCGATCAGGGCGGGATCGGCGACCAGCATGACCGGGCCGCGGCCGAGGGACAGCGGCACCAGAGCCTCCCGGGCGGCGCATCCGCGCGCCAGCAGGAACACCAGGGGATCGCGCTGGAACGCGATCCGGTCCGCGAGCCAGCGTTTCATCGCCGCCGCCCGCTGTGGTGACGGGCCGCCCTGCGGCGCGCCGGGCATCGACCGCTTGTTGCGCGCAAATGTGTCACTGCCGGCCGCATTGCCCGCCTCGCCCTGGTTCAGGCGAAAGCTGGCAAGATCCCCGGGCGCCTGCTATCACGGAAAACCGTGAGTTTTGAGATTGAGCGATGTCCCTGGACCTAGAGGCGGCCCTCGCGTCGATCGAGGCGGCGGAGAGCGTCGACGCGCTCGTCGCATGCCTTCAGGGAATTGCCAACACTTGTGGGTTCAGCTCGTTTTCCTTCATCGACACACCGCGCGATGGCGAACGGGAGATATTTGTACTGAACACCATTTTAAAAGCATTTAATGATGATTACATCAACGAGAATCTGGTCTATTGCGACCCGATCATCCCGGTCTGGCGCAGAACCAACACGCCCTTCACCTGGGACCAGGTGCCGCTCCCGGAGCGACGCGGAAAACGCCTTCCCGGCGCCCTCAAGACCATGAATGTCGCGCGGGATCACGGCTACAACGACGGGCTCGTCATCCCGTTTCACTATGTGGACAAGCTCGGGCGGCATGGGTCGGCCGCCTGCACCTTCTTCTGGACCGATACGATCTCGCAGCTGAAGTTCAGCCTCACCTGGAACCGGGCCAAACTGCATACCATCCTGCTCTATTGGGCGCAGAAGGTGATCGATATTTCCGATCTCTCGGGCGAGCGGAAGGCGCGCTTCATCGCCGAGCGCGAGGATATCGAGCCGCTGTCGGATCGCGAGAAGGAGGTATTGCTCTGGGCGGCGAGAGGTAAGACCGTGTCGGAGACTGCGGATATCCTCGCCATTTCGGACGATACGGTGGAAACCCACATGCGATCGTGCCTGAAAAAGCTTCAGGCCGCGAACAAGACGCATGCGGTGGTGCAGGCGATCTACCTTCGCCTTATCGATATCTGACCCTAAAATCGGTCGTCGCACCCGTCGCTCGCCCCGGCGGCCGCTCGCCCGGCGCGCCCGGGGGTTTACGCGAGGCGGCGGCGCGTCAGAACCGCAGGACGATCTTGGCGGCGCCGGTGCGCCCGGCATCGATGTCGGCGAAGGCGCGGATGCCCTCGTCGAAGCCGCGCTCCTCCATCCAGCCCAGGGGGCCGAGGCGGCCGGACGCCAGCGCGTCCACCGTCGCGCGGAACTCCGCCGGGGTGTAGCAATAGGTGCCGGAGACGATGATCTCCTGAAGCGTGATGCGGCGGATGTCGAAGCCCTCCATACCCGGCAGCAGGCCGGCATGGACGATCACGCCGCCGGGCCGCACTAGGCGCGAGGCGGCGGCGCGGGTCGCCACCGCGCCCACCGCGTCGATCACGAGGTCGATGGAGCTGTCGGCCGGCTCGCCCGCTTCGCCCGGCGTGTAGCAGCGGAACGGGCCGGACGCCTCCACCGTGGCGCGGCGCGCCGGATTGGGCTCGGCGACGTGAATGCCTGCCGCTCCCTGCATGGCCATCACCAGCGCCGCCGCAAGGCCGATGGCGCCGCCGCCCAGCACCAGGCAATGCGCGGCGGAGAGCGGAATGTCGAGCAGCCGCGCGCCGGTGTTCACCGCGTGGTAGGCGACCGCCACCGGCTCGGCCAGCGCGGCATGGGCGACCGGAAAATCCTCGGCGATGGCGACGAGGTTGCGCTCCGGCACGCGCACCAGCTCGGCGAAGGCGCCGGGGCGCGGCGGCATGGAGATGATCTGCCGGTCGGGGCAGAGGTGGGAGCGTCCCGCCTCGCAGGCCGGGCAGACGCCGCAGGTCACCAGCGGATTGACCGTGACGCGCTGCCCCGCCCGCGGCCCGGAGGCGATGCGCCCCGCCGCCTCATGCCCCAGCACCAGCGGCGCCGGGCGGCGCGAATCGTGGCCGTGGTAGGCGTGCATGTCCGAGCCGCAGATGCCCACCGCCTCCACCCGCAGCAGAACCTCGTCATTGGTCGGGGTGGGCTCCGGCTCGCTGCGGAATTCGAGATGGTTGGGGCCGGTATAGACCAGGGCTTTCATGAAAGGGCTCGCTATTTGGCGGTGAAGCCGCCGTCCACGGCGAGGATCTGGCCGGTGACGTAGGCGGCGGCGTCGGAGGCAAGAAAGACGGCGGGGCCGACCAGGTCGTCGAGCCGCCCGTTGCGGCCGATGGCGGTCTGGGCGGCGTTGCTGCGCGCTCGCTCCTCGTCGGCGAAGACCTTCTCGGTCAGCGCGGTGGGGAAGAAGCCGGGGGCGATGGCATTGGCGGTGATGCCGTGCTTCGACCATTCCTCCGCCATGGCGCGGGTGAGCTGGGCGATGGCGCCCTTCGCGGCACCGTAGGGCGCGGAATCGGCGAAGGCGCGGAAGGATTGCAGCGAGGCGATGTTGAGGATGCGTCCCCACCCGCGCGCCGCCATGGCCGGCGCGAGCTTCTGGGTGAGCACGAAGGGCGCGCGCACATGCACCGCCAAGTGCAGGTCGAAGGCCTCCCGCGTCACCTCGACGAAGGGCTGGCGCAGGTTCATGCCGGCGGCGTTGACCAGGATGTCCACGTCGCCGGCCGCGGCGGCGAGCTGCTCCGGCCCGTCGGCGGCTGCGAGATCGGCGGCGAGCGTGCGGCAGGCGATGCCCGCGCGGCTGAGCCCGTCGGCCGCCGCATCGAGCTCCGCCTGCCGCCGGGCGGCGAGCACCGTGGCGGCGCCCGCCTTGCCGAGCCCTGCGGCGATGGCGAGCCCGATGCCGGAGCTGCCGCCCGTCACCAGCGCCGTCCGGCCCGACAGGTCGAAGAGGGAGGAGAGCTGGAACATGGCTCAGGCGTCCACCGGCACGCCCATGTCGAAATTGTGCCCGGGGAAGTATTTGGCGAGCCGGTGGTCGCCGGTGCGGGCGTGCGCCTCCATGCCCTCCAGCCGCGAGATGCGTGCGGTGGCCTGGGCGATGGTCTTGCAGGCGTCGCGGGTCATGTGCTGCCACGTCAGCGGCTTCAGGAACTTGTGCACCGAAAGCCCGGCCGAATAGCGGGCCGCGAACTTGGTGGGCAGGATGTGGTTGGGCCCCGAGGTCTTGTCCCCGAACGCCACGGTGGTCTCCTCGCCGAGGAACAGCGAGCCGTAATTGGTGAGCGTGTCGCGCCACCAGTCGAGGTCGGCCGCATGAATTTCCAGGTGCTCGCTGGCGTAGCGGTCGGAGACCTCCACCAGCTCGGCGCGGCTGTCGCAGACGATGACCTCGCCATAGTCGCGCCAGGCGGCGGTGGCGGCATCGCGGGCGGTGGGGGGCAGCTCGCCGATGAGGGCCGGCACGTGGCCCATCACCGCGTCCGCCACCGCGCGGGAGGAGGTGAAGAGCCACGCCGGGCTCTCGTGGCCGTGCTCGGCCTGTCCCACGAGGTCCACCGCCACCATGAGCGGATCGGCGGTCTCGTCGGCGATCACCGCCACCTCGGACGGGCCGGCGAACACGTCGATGCCCACCTTGCCGAACAGCATGCGCTTGGCCTCGGCGACGAACTTGTTGCCGGGCCCGACGATGATGTCCGCCGGCTTGCCGGTGAACAGGCCGTAGGCCATGGCGGCGATGGCCTGCACTCCGCCGAGGGTCATCACCACGTCGGCGCCCGCCACCATCATGGCGTAGAGCACGTAGGGATGGATGCTGCCGCCCCGGAAGGGCGTCGAGCAGGCGACCACCGTGCCCACCCCCGCCGCCTTGGCGGTGGCCACCGACATGTAGGCCGAGGCGATGTGGGCATAGCGGCCGGTCGGCACATAGCAGCCGGCCACATTGCAGGGCACGAGCTTCTGCCCCGCGGTGAGGCCGGGGATCAGCTCCACGGCGAAGTCGCGCACGCTCTCGCGCTGGGCGTCGGCGAAGCGGCGCACCTGATCGGCGGCGAAGGCGATGTCCCGGCGCACGGTCTCCGGAACCTCGCGGGCGCGGCGCTCCATCTCCTCGCGCTCGACGACGATGGGGCCGTCCCACTTGTCGAGCTTCAGGGCATATTCCCGGACCGCCTCCTCACCCCGGCGCTCGATCTCGCCGAGCATGGCGGTGACGACCTCGCGGGCCGTTTCCGTCTCGGTTTCAGGGGTCTTCGTCGCGCGCTTCAGGTATTCGATGGCCATTGCAATCTCCATGGCACCGGGGTGGGAGGACGTTGTCCCGGCCCGGCCTCTAGTTGGTCTTGTCGAACTCGGTGGCGAAGGCCTTGAGCTTGGGATCCGCGGCCACCTTCTTCATGAAGCTGTCGTCCACGTAGGACTTGGCGTCGGGCGCGGCGGGAATGGTGCCGACCTCGGCCATGAAGCCGCCGATCCGGCCGAGCCAGCCGTCGAGCTCGGAGGGGCCCTTGGCGCGGTCCATGAGGCGCACCTGCTCGCCGAGGCCAAAGGTGGGGCGCAGGGCGAATTCCTGGTCGATGGCGTGGTCGGAGGCCTCGACCCCGCCGTCGGCATAGAAGCGCTTCGTCATGTCGTGCGCCTCCTTGGGGTGGGCCTTGGCCCAGCTCCAGCCGCGCAGGTAGACGGCGAGCACCTTCGCCACGAGGTCGGGATGCTCCTTGGCGAAGGCGGGCCGCACCACCAGCGCGCCGGGCACGATGGCGCCGGCGTCGGCGCCGGAGCACAGCACCTTGGCGCCGGCCTTCTCCTCCAGCGTGTAGGTGTAGGGCGCCCAGACCCCCACCACGTCGCCGTTGCTGGCCATCATGGCGGAGATGATCTGCGCCTGGCCGAGGTTCACGAACTGCATGTCGGAGGATTTCAGGCCCCATTTGGCGAGGCAGTTGCGGGCCGCGAAGTCCACCGTGGAATTGGTGGTGAGCAGCAGCTTCTGGCCCTTCAGGGCGGACGGATCCTTCTGAAGCGCGGCGACCTTGTCGGCCCGCGTCATCACCGCGTTGGTCTTCGATTCATCGTTGGTGATGCCGACCGTGACGAGGCCGAAGCGCGCGGCGCCGAGCACCGCCGGCACCGAGCCGGTGCCCCCCACGTCCCAGGATCCGGCCTGCGCCGCGGCGACCTGCGGCGCGCCGGCGGGGAAGGTGACGAAGCTGGCGTCGAGGCCCGCCTCCTTCCACCATCCCTTCTGGGCGGCGATGTAGAACGGCAGCGCCCAATAGAGCGAGGGCTGGTAGGAGATGTTGATCTTGGTGAGCTCCTCCGCGCGGGCCGGCGCGGGGCCGGGGCGCCACGACCCGCCGGCGGGCAGGGCCAGGGCGGCCGTGAGCGCGGCGGAAAGGGTGACGGCGACGGCGGCGGCGATCTTCTTCTTGCTGGTTCGCGGCGTCATGGACGTTTCTCCTGGCGGGTGCCGGTGATCCGGCTTGTTGCGGGGCGGCCCGTGCACAGGCAGCCCCTGTTGAAGGACGATCTTGGCGTTCCGTCCCGATTTCCTGCGGCGGTGTCAGTGTTCGGCGCCGTTCTTCTCCTCGCGCAGCGATCTCCAGATGTGGGTGCGCAGATGGATGAAGGATTCGCGGTCCATCACGTCTTCGATGCGGGCGCATTTTTCCCAGTGATCGGCCTCGCGGACCGATTTGACGTCGACGATCTCCTTGATGCGCCCCGGGCGGCGGGTCATGATCGCCACCCGGTCGGCGAGATAGACCGCCTCCTCCACGCCGTGGGTGATGAAGAGAACCGTGCGCGGATTGCGCCGGGCGAGGCGCACCAGCTCTTCCTGCATCACCACGCGGGTCTGGGCGTCGAGGGCGCCGAACGGCTCGTCCATCAGCAGCACCTGCGGATCGAGCACATAGGCGCGGGCGATGGCGACGCGCTGCTGCATGCCGCCGGAGAGCTGGTGGGGATAGGCGCCCTCGTAGCCGTCAAGGCCGATCATGCCCACCGCCTCGGCGACTCGGGCGCGGCGTTCCGCGCGCGGCACGTTCTTGTTGCGCAGGCCGAGCTCGATGTTCTCCGCCACCGTCTTCCAGGGAAACAGGGCGAACTGCTGGAACACCACGGCGCGGTCCGGCCCCGGCTGGGTGACCTCGCTGTTGCCCACCAGCACGCGGCCGGAGGAGGGGAACTCGAAGCCGGCGGCGAGCCTCAGGCAGGTGGTCTTGCCGCAGCCGGAGGGGCCGACGATGGCCATGAACTCCTTGTCGGCGATGTCGAGGTCGATGTCCTCGAGGGCCTTGATCTGGCCGCCGCCGAACGTCTTGTTCACGGCATCGAAGCGGATGCTGCTCATCTTGATCCTTTCAAGCCCGGCCGAGACGGCGGTGGATGCGCGCCTCGACGGTGCGCAGCGCGACGTCGATGAGGACGCCGACGAGACCGATGGCCACCATGCCGACCATCACCGTTGCGGTGGAGACGCCGCTCTGGGCCTGCACCATCATGTAGCCGACCCCGGTGGAGGCCACGATCAGCTCGGCGCCCACCAGCGACTGCCAGCCGAGGCCGGCGCCGATGCGAAGCCCCGCGACGATGGACGGCACCGACGCCGGCAGCAGAACCTCCAGGATCAGCCGATGGCTCGGCGTGCCGAGCATCTCGGCCGCCTCGATGTAGCGCGCGTCCACCTGCCGGGCGCCGCGATAGGCATTGAGCAGGCAGGGCGGGAAGGCGCCGGAGAAGATGATCAGCACCGGCCCGCCGAACCCCGTGCCGAACCACAGCGCGGCGAACGGCACCCAGGCGATGGGGGCGATGAAGCGCAGGGCGTCGAAGATCGGCGAGACGATGTCGTCGAGCAGGCGGAAGCGCCCCATGAGCAGGCCGAGCGGCACGCCGACGAGGGCGGCGAGGGCATAGCCGGCGGTGAAGCGCTGCAGGCTGGAGCCGAGGTGCACCAGCAGCGTTCCACCGGCGAACGAGGTATGCAGCAGCGCCACGAGCCGCGCCGCCACGTCGAGCGGACCGGGCAGGAAGGCCTTGCCGACGAGGCCGCTGGCCGCCACCAGGGCCCACAGGCCGAGGAAGCCGACGAGGCCGATGGCGCCCAGCATCAGGCGGCGGGCCGGATCGAGGGTGCCGATCATGCCGGCTCTCCCGCGGTGCGGACCCAGGTGACGGTGCGCCGCTCGACCGCGCCCAGCAGCGCCGTGGTGAGCGCGCCGAAGATGGCGACCGCGATCATGCCAACGAGGATCATGCCCGGATAAAGGTCCTGCTGGGCGAGGTTGAGCAGGTGGCCGAGCCCCGCCAGCGCACCCACCAGCTCGGCGGCCACCAGCGTCGTCCAGCTCGCCTGGAGCGAGAGGCGCAGGCCGGTGAAGATCATCGGCGCGGCGCCGGGCACCACCACCTCGCCGATGAAGCGCCAGCGCGGCGTGCCGAGCATGCGCGCCGCCTCGATCAGCGGCCGGTCGATCTGGCGCACCCCGGCATGGGTGTTGATGACCGACGGCACGAAGGCGGCGAAGAAGATGACCATGATCTTCGCGGTGTCGCCGAGGCCGAACCAGAGGATGGCGAGCGGGATCCAGGCCAGCGGCGGGATCGGCCGCAGCAGCATGAACACCGGGTTCAGCAGTGCTTCCGCGGTCAGGCTGGTGCCCATCAGCAGGCCGAGCGGCACGCCGACCAGGATCGAGACGGCAAAGCCCAGCGCCACCAGCTTCAGCGACTGCAGGACATGGATGAGGAGGGTGGCGTCGCCATAGCCGCGGACGCTGGCCTGCACGGCGGCGGTCCAGGTGTCGCCCGGCGTGGGGAAGCGCCCGGGCGAGATCATCCCGGTGACGCTCGTGGCCAGGAACCACAGGGCGGCCAGCAGAGCGAGCGTCGTCAGGCCGATGACGGACCTGCGCCGAAGCGGCATCGGTTTCCTCCCGTTGTTCGGTGCTCCATCTGCGGGAGCATCTGCGCTTCAATACGGTGGCAGCAGGGGCTGCCGGACTGGATGAAAGCGCTTACATGAAAGCTATCACCGACGCGCCGGGTGTCAAGCAACCAACTGCCGCCAGCGAGAAATTCGTTGCATGATGAGGGGAAAAGATGTGCGAAAACAGCATTGTAATCGATTACATCCCTGTTCATTTTTCGCCGCGGGTGGCATGATCCCGCCATGATCAGGAAGGTGAGGGCAACCCTTCAGGATGTGGCGCGGCTGGCCGGTGTCTCCACCGCCACGGTCTCGCGCGCCCTGTCGCAGCCGGACCTCGTGCAGCAGGAGACGCTGGAGCGCGTGCGCGACGCCGTGGCCGCGCTCAACTACGTGCCCGGCGGGGCGGCGCGGGCGCTGGCCTCGGGCCGCACCCTGACCATCGGCGCGGTGGTGCCGACCCTCGACCATGCCATCTTCGCCCGCGCCATCCAGGCCATGCAGACCGAACTGGCCGAGAACGGCTACCAGCTGCTCGTCGCCGCGCACGATTATGTTCCCGCGCAGGAGGCGGCC
>JAFIHR010000088.1 GCA_017849325.1 Xanthobacter autotrophicus
CCCGTCCAGATTCTGCAACACCTCCGAGAACGGCACGTCCACCTAGGATTCCGGCAGGTCGCGCACGCCGATCTTGCCGTTGAGCGAGGTCGCCCAGCCGTAGAGGGTGAGCTGGTAGCTCCAGCCGGAGGCCGGCTGGTCATCCCACGCGGGCGGCGCCTTGGTCGCCATGTCGGCGGCCGCGGCCATGCCGACGTTGCCCGCTATTCCAGCGACAAGCGCCAGCGCCTTCAGTCCGATGCCGCCCCGCATGGTTTCCTCCGCCTGCCCGCCACACGCCCTCTGCCCGGCCCGTACGCCGATGCCGAAGACGTTACTTCTATAGCGGGAACCGGCCTAGAGGAAACCAGGACATCCTTGCCAAATTGCGCCAACGCCGCCCCTCAATACCGCAGGCGCGCATAGTAGGATTGCTGCGCCGCCTCGCGCGCCTGCCCGAGGGTGAGGATGCCGCGCTGGCGCAGCAGGGGCAGCAGCTTCAGGAACACCTCGGCGGTGGTGAAGGCATCGCCCAGCGCCGTGTGGCGGCCCGACACCTCGACCCCGAGCCGCAGCGCGATGGCCTCCAGGCCATGGCTCTCCTCGTTGGGATGCACCACGGTGGCGAGCAGCAGGGTGTCGAGCACCGGCTGGTCGAACACCGCCCCGGTCGCCTTTTCCTTCAGCTTGAGGAAGCGCATGTCGAACGCCACGTTGTGCCCCACCAGCACGGTGTCGGCGACGAAGGCGTGGAACGCCGGCAGCGCTTCGGCGATGGTGGGCTGGCCGCGCACCATCTCGGGCCGGATGTGGTGGATGGCGATGCCGGCCTCGGGGATCGAGCGCTTCGGATCCACCAACTGGTCGAAGCATTCGGCGCGCAGCATCTTGCCGTTGACGATGCGGGTGGCGCCGATCTGGATGATCTCGTCGCCATTGGCCGGGTCGAGGCCGGTGGTCTCGGTGTCGAACACCGTATAGGCGATGTCGGCCAGCGCCCGCTCATCCTGCTCGCGGTGCTCCTCGCTGGCGGCGAACAGGTCGAAATCGTAGAATTCCGGCCGGCTGGTGCGGAGCATCGGCGCCACCATGGGCTCGCCCGCCGCCAACGGCAGCAGGAAACGGAAGAAGACGCGCCGCTGCGCGCGGTCATGCTCCAGCCAGAGGGCGCCGCCGTGACGCTCGACCACGTCGCGCACGCTCAAGGAGGACGCCCCCTCCCCGGCCTTGATGGGCGCGGTCTGCCAGCCGGCGAGCATCTCCGGCGGGCTCACCTCCCCCATCCAGGCGAGGTCGAGATGGGCGCGCCCGCTGGCCGGGGCGAGGCGCAGCTCGAGCCTCGGGTCGCCCAGCGCCTCCTCCAGCCGGCCGGCGAGGAAAGCCAGCGCCTCGATGAGGGCAAAGCTGTCGACGCTGAGCCACAGGCCCTTGTCCACCGCGTCGGTCCTGACGTCCTGCGCGGTCTCGGCGGCGATGCGCCGGGCGGCCGCCGAGATGAGATCGCCCCCCAGCATGTCCTGCAGCGGCCAGCGGGTCTCCAACTCCCGCGAGGCGTCGGAGGCGAGCGCGGCGAGGCGGCCGCTCATGGCGGTGACCTCCTCCCGCACCACCGCCTGGAACCTTTCCCGCTCGGCCGCTTCGAGGTCGGGATAGTCGAGCAGATCGAGCGCCGCCTGCATGCTGGCGATGGACGCGCGGCTGGCTTCCATCAGCTCGGCCCACTGCCGGTCGCGGCGCGACTGCGCCTCGTATTCGCTGGTGATGTCGTCGAGCAGCAGCACGAAGCCGGTGAGCGCGGGCCCCGTCGCCTCGGCCGGGCGCACCGGGGAAAGGCCCACCCGCAGCAGGTGGCCGGCTGGCGTGGTCATGACGAAGCGGGCGGTGGCCGCCGCATCCGGCTCGCGCTCCAGATGGCGCTCCACGCTCTCGCGGGCATGGGCGATGAGGGCCCGGTCGATGACCGCATGGATCGAGCGGCCGAGCCCGATTAGCTCCGCCCCCGCGGCCCCCTTGGGCGCGCGGGAGAGCTGGCGGAAGAGCGTCCGGGCGCGCTCGTTGTAGAGCAGGATCCGCCCGTCCAGGTTGCAGACCAACACCGCCTGGTTCAGCTCCGCCACCAGGGCGCCGAGCTGGTCGCGCTGCTGCGCCACCTGGCGGCTGGCCTCGCCCACCAGGCGCTCCATGTCCTGCCTGAGCGTCCGGCGCTGGGCGGACAAGTCGTTGACCAGGGCGGCAAGGTCGCGGGTCGCCGCGCTGCCCTCGGCGCTCACGCCGGGCGCGTCCGGGTCACCGATGAGCACCCGGGCGGCGTCGGCAAGCCGCGCCGGCGCCGCCGCATAGGCCGCGTGGAGCCTGCGGACCACCAGCGCCCCCAGCGCCGCCGCGGCACCCCACCAGGCCAGGAGCATCACCGGAACATGGGTGGACAGAAGCGGGCCGATCGCCGCTTCCAGCACGGCCCGGTCGGGCGCCTCCAGCGTGCCCCAGACCAGCGCCGCGCCGAGGACGAGCCACAGCGCCAGCGCCACGCCCGGAACCAGCATGGCGAGCACGAGCATGCGGTCGAGCCTCATGCGCCAAGCCTCATCGCGCCTGCCTCATGTGCCCCGCCTCACGCGCTCTGCCGGACGGAGCCCTTGTCGGCGAGAAGGTCGCGCACCGTCTGCACCAGGTCGCGGGTGGAGAAGGGCTTGGTCACGTAGACGTCGGCGCCCGCTCCCACCCCGCGCGCCATGTCGGTCTCGCGGCCCTTGGCGGTGAGCATGACGATCCCGGTGTCGCGCACCTCGGCATCGGCCCGCACCGCCTCGCACACGTCGAAGCCGGTCATGCCGGGCATGGTGGCGTCGAGCAGCACCAGGTTGGGATGCTCGCGGCGGATGACCTCCAGCGCCTCGGGCCCGTTACGGGCCACCAGCACGTCGTAGCCTTCGCGCTTCATCATGAACTCCAGGGAGACGACGATGTTGGGCTCGTCGTCCGCGATGAGGACCTTCGGGCTCATGGCGTTTCCTCTTCTTCTCGTTCTTTTGGCCGGAAGGGTAGCCGGAAAGCGAAGCATGCGCCCCTACCCACCTCGGACTCCAGCCACATTTTTCCTCCGAAATGATCCACGATCTGGCGGCTGATCGGAAGCCCGAGCCCGGTTCCCGGCGGCCGGCTCGCCGCATCGCCCCCCTGGCGGAACTTCTCGAAGATCTGCTCCTGCTCGGATTGCGGCACGCCGGGGCCGTTGTCGCGCACCGCAACGACCAGCCCGTCGCCGTCCTGCCGGAGCGCCACATCCACCCGTCCGCCCTCCGTCGGCACGAATTTCGCGGCGTTGGACAGGAGGTTGAGCATCACCTGGGTGAGCCGGTCGGGATCGGCGCGCACCTGGGGCACCGCGTCGGGCAGGTCCAGCACCACGCTGGCGCCGCGGCTGCGGAACAGCTCCGAGGTCGCCTTCACCGCGCTGAGGACGAGGGCGCGCATGTCCACGTCCGTGCTGTGCCATTCGGCATGGCCCGATTCGATCTTGGCCATGTCCAGCACCTGGTTGACGAGGCGCCCGAGCCGCTCGCTCTCCTGCACGATGATGTGCAGGAAATCCTCGCGCTGCGCCTCCTCCATGTCCGGCGTGTCGAGCATCAGCTCGGAGAGGGCGCGGATGGAGGTGAGCGGGGTGCGCAGCTCGTGGGTCACCGACGACATGAAGTCGTCCTTGAGCTGGTCGAGGCTTTTCAGCTGCTCGTTGGCCGCGCGCAATTCGGCGCTGGCCACCTCCAGCGAGCGGGACTTGTCCTCCAGCGCGCGGGCATAGACGCGCAGCTGCGAGGCCTCGTCGAGGATCTCCACCACGTCGTCGATGCCGAGCGGCTCCTCCTGCACCACGGACGCCACCATCACCCGCGCCGAGGCGCTGCCCACCGCGCCGGCCAGCGAGCGCTCCACCTGATCGACGAGCCGCGCGTCGGGCACGATCTCGGCCACCGAGCGGGCCCCGGTGGCGCGGGCGTGGTCCTCGAACAGGAGGCGGGCGCGCTCCGTTCCGAGCAGGCGCGAGGCGAGGCCGAAGAGGTCGTCGAGCCGCGCCCGCCCGCGCCAGAAGACGAGGGGGGCGGTTCCCGCCGAGCGGGCGCGGTCGAACACGTCCACGAAGAGCAGCGCCTGGCTCGCATCCCGCGCCGAGGGCGTGCGCCACAGCGACAGCCCCACATAGAGCGCGCCGTTGATGAGCAGGCTCCAGAACAGCGCATGGGTGAGGTTGTCGAGCCCGGTGAGGCCGAACAGCCGCTCCGGCGCCAGGAGGGCGATGCCGAACGGGCCGTCGCGCACGAAATCGTCGGCGATCCAGCCCGATTTCGCCACCGAGGGGAGCATCAGCGTGTAGGTCCACACTGCAAAGCCGCCGATCAGGCCGCCGAGCGCCCCCGCCTTGGTGCCGCCGCGCCAGTACATGCCCACCAGCAGCGCCGGGGCGAACTGCGCCACCGCCGCGAAGCTGATGAGGCCGATGGAGACCAGGGCGTAGGCCTCCCCGGCCACATGGAAATAGAGATATCCCAGCAGCAGGATGACGAGGATGGCGCCGCGCCGGATGTTGAGCAGCAGGCGCGAGACGTCGCCCTCCTCCCGCGACCCGACGCCGCGCAGGCGCAGCAGGGTCGGCATGACGAGATCGTTGCAGACCATGGTGGACACCGCGATGGTCTCGACGATCAGCATGCCGGTGGCGGCGGACAGCCCGCCCACATAGGCGAACAGCGCCAGCGCCGGCATGCCGTGGGCCAGCGGCAGGGAGAGCACGAAGGTCTCCGGGTCCATCTTGCCGGGGCCGAACAGGATCAGCCCGCCGAGCGCCAGCGGCAGCACGAAGATGTTGATGAGCAGCAGGTAGGCCGGGAACACCCAGGA
>JAFIHR010000089.1 GCA_017849325.1 Xanthobacter autotrophicus
GTATAGGCGTGATAGGCGAAGTAGCCGATGAGCGCCGCGGCCCCGACATGCAGGGCGAGGGTGGCGAGGATGGATTGAAGGCGGGAGCGGCTTTGCATGGCCCGGGAGTTTGGCCGCATCGGGTTTCCGCCGTGTTAAGGAAGCCTCCGGGAATCACTCAAATTCGGCGCGGAACGCCGGTGCGCCGGCGATCCTTAGGGCGCCTGCGATCCCGGCCCGATCGCGCCCCAGAGCGACCCGGCGGGCGCAGGCCACCGGCGCTCACGCATCCCCGACGAGGCCGCGGCGCGCCTGCTCCAGCTCCTGGGCGTAGCGCCGCAGCGCGTCGGCCTCGTTCAGGAGGCCGAGCACCCTGCCCTCGCCCGCGCCGTCCACCACGGCGAGATCCTCCGCCCCCGCCGCCACGAAGGCATCGGCGGCCTGTTTCACCGTCATGCCGGGGGTGAGCACCGTGCCGGCATGGCGGGCGAGCGCGGCAACCGGCCCGTCGCCGTGCTGCAGCGCTGCATGGGCCTCGGCCGCCTCCACGAGGCCGCCGTAGCGCCCCTGGCCGTCCACCAGCACCACCCACCGGCCGGGATCGAGCGGATAGGTCGCGCAGAAGGCGGACAGGCGTCCCCCGGCGGAGAAGGTCGGCGGATCGGCCCGCATCATCCGCTCAACGGTGAGGGCGCGCATCCAGCCCACGTCCTGGGCCGAGCGGATGGTCTCGCCGCGCAGATGGAAGCGCCAGGTGGAGAAGGAATAGCCGAACGTCTCCCGCACCGTCAGCGAGGCGGTGGCGGCGGCGGCGATGACCACTGCGGTGATGCCGAGGTCCCGCGTCATCTCCAGCACCAGGAAGCTCATGGTGAACGGTCCGCCCACCACCCCCACCGCCAGTGCCCCCATGCCCACCACCGCCGCCAGCGCCGGATCGACCGCGAGCGCCGGCAGGAGGGCGCTCAGGGCCGCCGCATAGAGCTTGCCGAGCAGCGCCCCGAGGAACAGCGAGGCGAAGAACAGCCCGCCGCGAAAGCCCGACCCCAGCGAGAGGGCGGACGCCACCACCTTGAGCGCGAACACGATGGCGACGGCCGCCGTCACCGGGCTCGCCACCTGCAGATGCAGCGCGCCGTGCCCGTCGGAGAGCACCTCGGGGCTGTAGAGCGCGAGGCCGCCGACGCAGGCACCCGCGAGCGCCGCCCGCACCGGCGGCGGCAGGCGGCTGCGGGCGAACAGGGTCTCCACCCCGGTCACGAGGCGCATGATGACGACCGCTGCCAGCGCCGCCACGAGGCCGAGCCCGACGAAGACGAAGAAGTCCGCCGGCTCCACCACCGGCGCGGTGATCGCCGGCAAGGGATCGATGCTTACGCCCAGCGCCCGCGCCGTCAGCATGGCGCTCAGGGTGGCGGCCAGCACCGGCGCGGCGGCGGGAATGGCATAGACGCCGATGATCAGCTCGAAGCCGTAGAAGGCGCCCATGAGCGGCGCGCCGAAGGCCGCGCCGATGGCGCCCCCCGCCCCCGCGCCCACCAGGATGCGCAGGTCGTTGCGCCGGAGCCCGAAGAACGCCCCCACCCGCGAGGCGATGCCGCCGCCGATCTGGGTGAAGCCGGCCTCCAGCCCCAGGGAGGCGCCGAAGCCGTTGGAGATCATGGTCTGCGCCGCCACGATGATGCTGTCGGTCAGCGACATGCGCCCGCCGTGCAGGGCATTGGCCTCGATGGGATCGATGAAGGGGCCGGGCCGCAGGCGCTTCAGCACGAGGGCGAGCGTGCCCATGATCAGACCGCCCGCCGCCGGCACCAGCACCATCCAGGGCGAGCCGAGCGCGCCCGATCCGGAAAGCCGCTCCCCGGGCGCCAAGGCGAAGAGCCATTCGTGCAGCAGCCCCGTCACCCGGCTCATGAGCGTGACGGCGAGACCGGCGATGACGCCCGCCAGCGCCGCGAGCAGCACGAGGCCGGTCTCCCGGCTGCGCACCGCCTCGCGCAGGAACGCCCACACCCGCGCCGGCCCGCCGGCCGAAGGCGCGCGACGGTCGGACGGGGGCGGCGCGCTCATGGGCTCGGATCCGGGCTCAGCCGAACGTGTTGGTGCGCGGGAAGCCCTTGGGCGGCAGGCGGCCGGAGCTGGCGCGCTCGCCCTGCCAGTCGAGCAGGTCGGTCACCGTCCAGGTGCGCCCGGAGCTGTCCTCCCAGGTGAGCCCGTCGGCCCGGGCGAACACCTTGAAGTCGCTGAGCCCGCCCTCCTTGTAGCGCTGCAGGCGCACGCCCCGGCCGCGGCTCATCTCGGGGATCTGCGACACCGGGAAGAGCAGCAGCTTGCGGTTCTCGCCGATGACGGCGACCGTCTCGCCCTCCACCGGCCGCACGCCGAGCGCCACGTCCGGCGCATCCACCACCAGCACCTGCTTGCCCTTGCGCGTATTGGCGAGGCAGTCCTCCTCGCCGACCACGAAGCCGCGCCCGGTCTTCGACACCACCAGCAGCTTGCGGCCGGGCGTGTGGGCGAAGACGGAGACGATCTCCGCCTCCTGCTCCAGGTCGATCATCAGGCGCACCGGCTCGCCATGGCCGCGCCCGCCGGGGAGTCTGGCCGCCTCCAAGGTGAAGAAGCGCCCGTTGGAGGCGAGCACCATGAGCTTCGAGGTGGTCTCGGCGAAGAAGGCGTGGCCGAGCGCGTCGTCGCCCTTGAACTGCAGGTTGGAGAGGTCCTGCACATGGCCTTTCAGGGCGCGGATCCAGCCCTTCTGCGAGACCACGATGGTGACCGGCTCGCGCTCCACCAGCGCCTCGGCGAAGGCATCCTCATGCACGGTCGGCGCGGCGGCGAAGGTGGTGCGCCGGCGGCCGATCTCGGTCTCGGGGCCGTATTTCTTGCGGGTCTCGCGGATTTCTCGGGAGATGGCCTTCCACTGGGCGGCCTCGGAGGCGACCAGCTTCTGCAGGCCGTCCTGCTCCTTGGTGAGGGCGTCGTGCTCCTTCCTGATCTCCATCTCCTCCAGGCGCCGCAGTGAACGCAGGCGCATGTTGAGGATGGCTTCCGCCTGCACGTCGGTGAGCGCGAAGGCGCGCATCAGCTCCACCTTGGGCTCGTCCTCCTCGCGGATGATGCGGATCACCTCGTCGAGGTTGAGATAGGCGATGAGGTAGCCGCCGAGCACCTCCAGCCGGTGGGCGATCTGCTCCAGCCGGTAGCGCGAACGGCGCAGCAGCACGTCCTGGCGGTGGTCGAGCCATTCCCGGAGCGCCTCGGCGAGCGACAGCACCTTGGGGATCTGGCCCTTCACCAGCACGTTCATGTTGAGCGGCACGCGGGCCTCAAGCTCGGTGAGCTTGAACAGGCTCTCCATCAGCACTTCCGGATCCACCGTGCGGGTGCGCGGCTCCAGCACGAGGCGGATGTCCTCCGCGCTCTCGTCGCGCACGTCGGCGAGCAGCGGCAATTTCTTGTCGGTGAGCAGCTCGGCGATCTTCTCCACGAGGCGGGATTTCGCCACCCCGTAGGGGATCTCGGTGACCACCACCTGATAGGTGCCGCGGCCGGTCTCCTCCTTCTCCCAGCGTGCCCGCACCCGGAAGGCGCCGCGGCCGGTGGCATAGGCCTCGGCCACGCCCACCGGATCCTCCACCAGCACGCCGCCGGTGGGGAAGTCCGGGCCGGGCACGAACTTCAGGAGGTCGGCGGAGAGCGCGTTGGGGTGCTCCACCAGATGGAGCGCCGCGTCGAGCAGCTCGGCCGCATTGTGTGGCGGGATGGAGGTGGCCATTCCCACGGCGATGCCCTGGGAGCCGTTCGCCAAGAGGTTCGGGAAGGCGGCGGGCAGCACCGCCGGCTCTTCCTCCGAGCCGTCGTAGGTGGGGCGGAAGTCCACCGCATCCTCGTCGATCCCGTCCAGCAGCAGGCGGGCGGTCTCGGTGAGGCGGGCCTCGGTGTAGCGCATGGCGGCGGCGTTATCGCCGTCCACATTGCCGAAATTGCCCTGCCCGTCCACCAGCGGATAACGCTGGGCGAAATCCTGGGCGAGACGCACCAGCGCGTCGTAGAC